>NZ_ANAZ01000025.1:0-139394 GCF_000340985.1 Nocardiopsis valliformis DSM 45023 | reverse complement strand
GCCCTGGGCAAGCCAGGGTGTCCGTAACCAGCACCTGGGGGCTGTCCGCTGCTTCCGAAACCCCCTCATCCCCGATGATCTTGCTACCAGAAGCAAGTTCGGCGCTGATTTCGCTTCTGGTAGCAAGATCATCTTCGAAACAGGGGCCGAAACTGTGCTCGGGAGCCTGGCGAGGACGCGGTTGTCGTTCGCAGGCAGGCGTGACCGGCCGCGACACGTCCAGGCGTTGGGCGCCGGGCTGGGGGCGCTCCCTCCTTCGCTGCCGCTTTTCCGTCCGGGCGAATGACCGGCCGCGACACGCGACCCGATCCGCGCCGAGCTGGGGAAGGCACCGGCCGAAGGCCGAGGTAGGTGGGCCCTTTGGGCCCCTTTGGGGCCCGTCCACCACCCCGACCACTCCTCCCCCGTTTCCCGATAGCCGCCCACCGCCGTCGTAGCGAAGCGGGTCAAGGTGGAGCGCCCGGAGCGAAGCGAGGACGTACGACCTTGACGCGCGCAGCGGAGACGGCAACCATGAAGCGGCGGGAAACGGGGGAACCCGCACCCCAGGTGTGGACGCCGAGGTCAGGTGGGTTCGGGGATGTTGGTGATCAGGGCGGCCAGGCCCTCCGCGTCCAGGAGGTCAGCAGGCCGCACGGTCTCTCCGGCCCGCACATAGTGGAAAGCCGCCCGGACCTCCTCCAGCTCCACTCCGGCAAGATCGGCCCAGGCCAGCCGGTAGGCCGCCAGCTGTACGCTCACCGCCCTGCGCTCGACCTGGTTCCCCGGCGGTCGGCCGGTCTTCCAGTCCACGACGTCGTAGCGGCCGGTGTCGGCGTCATGGAAAACGGCGTCCATGCGGCCGCGAATCAGCCGGTCGCCGATGACCGTCTCGAAGGGCACCTCGACCTCGGTCGGGATGCGCGGCCCCCACTCGCTCTCCTCGAACCTCCTCTGGAGCTCGGCGAGGTCCTCGTCCTCGCCCGCCGTCTCGTCTGCGGCCCCGGGCAACTCGTCCAACAGCGTGGCGTTCTGGCCGAAGCGCTGCTCCAGCCAGGCGTGGAAGGCCGTACCGCGCCGGGTGTGCGGCGCGGGCGGGCGGGGCAGGGGGCGGCGGATCTGGCGGGCCAGCGCGGAAGGGTCCCGGGCCAGCCAGACCATCGAGGACACCGACAGGTGATCGGGCAGCTCCACCTGAACCGGGCCATCGTCCGGGCCGGTGGTGGCGCGGTCGCGGTGGGCCAGCAGAAGTTCGGTGTCGCGTTCCCAGCCCTGGAGCCTGCGGCGCAGCCCCTCCGGGGTCTTCCTGGGTCCGGCGGGCTTACCCTCGCGGATACGGGACCGGGCGTTCTCGACCAGGTCGGCGCCGGCGAGGATCTGGGCGCGGCGGGAGTCCTCCGGCGGCTCGGACACCATCCGGGCCGGTGCGGGCCCGGGCTCCGGTTCGGGAACAGGCTCGTAGTCGGGCACAGGCGGCACGTCATCGAACTCGGGGTCGAACTCAGGCTCGTACTCGAAGTCCGGTTCGGGGCCGAACTCGAAGTCGGGCACGGGGTCGGACACGACCGGTACAGACGAAGGCTCGGGCTCCTCCGCCTCCGCCTGCAGCTCCTGGGGCGGCCACACCGCCGAGGACTCCTCCTCGTCGTGCGGGTTGGTGTCCTCGGGGTCCGGCGGCGGGTCCCAGCGCACGACGGAGCCCGCGCCCTGCTCACAGGCGGCGCGGATCTCCTCCAGGAACTCCGAGGGTCCGCGCGGGGTGCTGCCGGTCCGCCCCCACCAGTGCCCCGTGCACACCAGGGCGTAGGAGGCCCGGGTGACCGCCACGTACGCCAGGCGCCGCTCCTCCATCAGGTGGCGGGCTTCCTCGGCCTCCTTGAAGGCCGTGATGTCGTCCTTCTCCACACCCCTGAGGGCGGGCAGGCTGGAGCGGTCACCGCGCAGCGGGTACGGGAGCAGGTGGTCGGCCTTCACCCAGGCCAGGGAGTCACGGGCCTTGGCCGGGAATAGCGGGGCGCGCTTGCCCGCGCTCACCCCCGGCACGATCACCACCGGCCACTCCAGGCCCTTGGCGCCGTGCATGGTCATCAGCTTCACGCTGTCCGAGCCGCCGACCCGCTCCCCCGGGCTGAGCGCGCTCTCGTTCTCCTCAGCTGCGTTGAGGTAGCCCAGGAAACTCCCCAGGGTGGGGTCCTCGGTGTTACCCACGAACCGCACGGCGTGGTCGACGAAGGCGTCCAGGTCCGCACGGGCCGAGAGCGGGTCGCGGTGGATCCGAGCCCCGACCTCGATGTCCAGGCCGAGCATGCGCTCGATCTCGGTGATCAGGTCCGGCAGCGGCTGCCCCACGAACTTGCGCAGGGTGCGCAGCTCCTCGGCGAGCCGTCCCAGGCGCTCGTAGGCGGCCGCGGAGTAGTTCGCGGCGTCCCCGGGGTCGTCGACGGCGTCGACGAGGCTGCCGCTCTCCGCGGTCAGGTCGAGAACGGTGCGGCGCAACAGGTCCTCGGACTCCTCGCCCTGCGCGCTCTCCTCGGCGGCGGGTCCGGTGAGGTCGCGGCGGGTGTGGCGGGCCAGTTCGGAGGCGCGCTTGCCGAGGGCGGCCAGGTCCCGGGGCCCCATCCGCCAGCGCGGGCCGGTGAGCAGGCGGGCCAGTTCGTTCCCGGCGGAGGCGTCGTGAACGACCCTCAGCGTCGCGATGATGTCGCGGACCTCGGGCACCAGCATGAGCCCGCCCAGGCCGACGACCTCCACCGGGATGTCCTGCGCCTCCAGGGCCTCGCGCAGCGGCGGGAACTGGGAGCGCTTGCGGCACAGGACCGCGATGTCGCCCGGGCTGATCCTCCCCTCCTGTCCCCCGCCCGACTCACCCTCGGGCCAGGCCTTGCCGTCCGGGGCGAAGACCGGTCCCCCCGCGTCCTCGGCGGTGGCCTCGACCAGCGCCCGCACCTGCTGGGCGATCCACGCCGCCTCCTCGGTCTCGGTGGAGAACAGGGCGGTCAGTGCGGTCCCCCGTCCCCTCCTCGCGGGCCCGGGGTGCAGAACCGGCACGTCCGCCGCTTCCGCCCGCAACGGCTCGGAGATTCGCTCGGCGACGTTCAGGACCTTCTCACCGTTACGGAAGCTCAGGGAGAGGCGGCGCACCGAGGCGGGCCGCCCCGGTGCGATCGGGAAGTCCGTGGGGAAGCTGGTGAGGTTGGCCGCGATCGCCCCGCGCCAGCCGTAGATGGACTGGCAGGGGTCGCCCACCGCCGTGACCGCGTGTCCGTCGCCGAAGAGCGCGCGCAGCAGCACCAGCTGGGCGTGGCTGGTGTCCTGGTACTCGTCCAGGAGCACTACGCGGAAGCGTCCGCGTTCGATCAGGCCCACCTCGGGGTGGTTCTGCGCGATGCGTGCGGCGAGCGCCATCTGGTCGCCGAAGTCCATCGCCTCGCGGGTGTGCTTGGCGTGGTTGTAGCGCTCCACCAGCGGCAGGAGCTCCTCCCGGCGGCGCTGGGTGTCCACCAGGTCCCGGGTGGGCTGGGTGGGCTTGCGGGACATCGCGTCCACCCCGGCCTGGATCCAACGCCCCACCCCGCGGACCTGGTCGGTGGTGGTGAGGTGGTCGGAGATCTGCCCGGACAGGTCCAGCACCCGGCGGGTGACGGTGTCCGCGCCGACGTTGACGTGGTCCATCGGCCCGTCGTACTCGCCGACGATCCGGGCGGCCAGCTGCCAGGCCTGCCCCTCGCTCAGCAGCCGCGAGGTGGGTTCGACGGCCTCGCGTAGGGCGTGGTCGCCCACGATGCGCCCGGCGTAGGAGTTGTAGGTGGAGACCGTGGGCTCGCCGTCCAGCAGCTCGTCTGGGAGCTGCTCGGTGGCGCGCAGCTGCTCCAGGCGCTTGCGCACCCGCTCGGCCAGTTCAGCGGTGGCCTTCCTCGTGAAGGTCAGGCCGAGGACCTGCTCCGGGCGCACGTGCCCGTTGGCGACCAGCCAGACCACACGCGAAGCCATGGTCTCGCTCTTGCCCGATCCCGCTCCGGCGATGACCACGCCGGGCTCCAGCGGCGCCGCGATGACCTGGGCCTGCTCAGTCGTCGGCTCGGGCCGCTTGAGGAGCCGGGCGAGCTCGGCGGGACTGAAGCGGGGCCGGTGCTCCTCGGACGCCTCGAAAGTCGCGGGGGCGGCGGGGGTGGTGTCAGACATGTCGGCCCTCGTCCTGGACTGGGCAGCAGGCGCGTACGGCGCACGAGTTGCATCCGGTGTTGCGGGTGGCGGCGAAGCGGGATCCGCCCATGCCGGTGGCGACCTCGTGCACGAGGGTCTGTGCCCATCCGGGGTCGGGGTCCTCGCCCAGCGGGGGCTGGGCCTGTTCGCGCGCCTTCTTGCTGAGTGCGGCCTTGCCGACCTGCACGAGCGTGGCGCCGCCGGGTTCGGCCAGGCCGAGTTTGGCGAAAGCGCCCTTGAGCACGGCCATCTGGTAGACGCCGAGCTGGGGGTGCCGGGCCAGGTCGTCGGCCTTGGTGCCGCCGGTCTTGATGTCCACGACCACGGCGCGGCCCTCGGCATCGCGTTCGAGGCGGTCGACGCGGCCGGTGATCTCGATACCGCCCACATCCACCTTGAAGCCTTCCTCCGTGACCACCAGCTCGCGATCGTTGGTGGCGTCCCAGGTGATGAACTTACGGACCATCTCATCCGCCCGGTCGCGCTGTTTGTCGGCCTGCCAGGGACCACCGAAGTCGAGGTCGGTCCAGATCTCGTCCATCCGGGAGCTGACCTCCTCCGCGGTGCTGCCCTGGGCGACCAGGACGGCGACCGCGTGCACCACCGTGCCGAGCGCCGAGGCGGAGTCACCCGAAGAAGCCCCGGCGGCGCGCTCCAGCAGCCAGCGCAGCTGGCAGTTGGTGAAGCTCTCCACCTGGGAGGGCGAGACCCGGATGGTGTCCTCGGGGTCGGAGAGCGGTCGGTCGTCGGTGAACGGGGTGAGCGCGTACCACTCCGCCGGATCGGCCCCCCGGACCCCTTCCTCGGCCAGACGGGCCAGATGAGCCGCGGCCGCCTCACGCAGCGGCCCGGGCGCGGAGGGGTCGGTGACCACCGAGCGCAGGTCGGCGACGAGCGCGGGCAGGGAGAGCCAGCGGCGGCCGGTGCTGACCGGTTCGGGGTCGCCCACGCCCATCTCGTTGAGGAAGCGGGAGGGGCGTTCGTCGGTGTCCTCACCGCCCACACAGGTCACGTAGAGGGTGCGGCGGGCGCGGGTGAGCGCCACGTAGAACAGGCGGCGCTCCTCGTCCAGCAGTTTGGAGGCCAGAGCCGCACCGAAGGAGTCCGCGGAGTGGCTCTCGGCGTCCACGAGCTCCTCCACGCCGAGCAGCGAGCCGCGCAGGCGCAGGTCCGGCCACTCGCCCTCCTGTGCCCCGGCCACCACGACCAGGCCCCACTCCAGGCCCTTGGAGCGGTGGGCGGTGAGAATGCGCACCGCCTCGCCCTCGGGCGCGCGTTCGGCGAGGCTGTCCCCGGGGATCTCCTGGGCGGCCAGGTCGTCCAGGAAGCCGTCGGGGGTGCCGGGCGGCAGCCGGTCGCAGTAGCGCGCGGCGCTCTCGAACAGCGCGACCACGGCGTCGAGGTCGCGGTCGGCGGCGGCCCCCCGGCGGCCTCCGGCCTGGCTGGCGCGCAGGAAGCGGTCGGCCAGACCGCTGTCGCGCCACAGCTCCCAGAGGACCTGTTCGGCGTCGGATCCCTTGGCGGTGAGGTCGCGGACGGTGCGCAGGGCCTTGGCCACCCGGGTGGCGGGGGCGGCGATGGCGGGGTCCACCAGAGTCAGTTCCCGGGGGTCGCGCAGCGCGTCCACGAGCAGCTGCGAGGAGGGCCGGTAACCGGCAGGCTCAGCTTCCCCAGCGTCCCTTTCCCCGGCTTCGCCCCCTTCCCGGACCCGATCCAGGTCCAGGCGGCGCAGCGCCCGCACCAGGCGCCGCAACCGCACCGTGTCGGCCTCGCCGAACGGGCTCATCAGGAGCTCGCGGGCGGCGTCGTCGTCCAGTTCCTCGGGGCGCAGGCCGTAGCGGATCAGGCCGAGCATCGGGCGGACGATCGGTTCGGCGGCCACCGGCAAGTCGTCCGAGCCCACGACCACCGGCACCGAGGCGGCGGTGAGCGCGCGGCGCAGCACCGGGAGCTGACGGCTGGAGGAGCGCACCAGCACCGCCATGTCCGACCACGGGACCCCGTCCATCAGATGGGCGCGGCGCAGGGTGTCGGCGATGACCGCGGCCTCCTGGGTGGCGCTGTCGGCCATCAGGACGTGCACCTCACCGTCGGGGACCCCCTCGGCCGGGGTGAGGGCGCGGTGGGCGTTGACCTGGCCGTGCGCGGATGCCACGGCGGGCAGGCGGCGGGTGAGGCCGCGCGAGGCCGCCAGCAGGACGGAACCGCTGCGGCGGCAGGTCTGCAGCGCGACCACCGGGGCGTCCTTGCGCTCCAGGGTGGGGAACCGGCTGGGGAAGTCCAGGATGTTGTCCACCTCGGCGCCGCGGAAGGCGTAGATGGACTGGTCCGGGTCGCCGACCGCGATGAGGTCGCGCCCATCCCCGGCCAGGGCGCGCAGCAGCTCCTCCTGGGCGGGGTCGGTGTCCTGGTACTCGTCCACGAACACCACCTCGTGGGCAGCCCGCTCGCGCTCCTGCACCTCGGGGTCGGTGAGCATGTTGGCGGCCACCCGCACCAGCTCGGCGTAGTTGAGCGTGGGCACGGGCGCGATGTCGAAGCGGCCGTTCATCCGGGAGAGGAACCCGGCCGCCGCGGTCCAGTCGTCGCGGTCGCGTTCGGCGGCCATCTCGGCCAGCGCCTGCGGGCCGAGCCCGCGTTCCTGGGCGCGCATGAGGAAGTCGCGCAGCTCCTCGGCGAAACCGCGGGTCTCCAGGGCGGGCCGCAGCCGCTCGGGCCAGGCCTGCGCGCCGTCCTCGAACTCCCAGTTCAGCAACTCACGTACCTCCATGAGCTGCTCGGGGCCGGACAGCAGCCGAGGCGGCAGGTCGCCCATCCGCTGGAACTCACGGCGGATGAGGGAGTAGGCGTAACTGTGGAAGGTCAGCGCCAGGGGTTCGCGGGTGGTGCGGCGCAGGCGGCCGGTGATGCGCTCACGGAGCTCCTGCGCGGCCTTGCGGCTGAAGGTGAGTACCAGGATGCGCGAGGGGTCCACGCCGCGGTTGTCGATGCGGTCGACGACGGCCTCGACGATGGTGGTGGTCTTGCCGGTCCCGGGGCCCGCTAGGACGAGGAGCGGCCCGCTCGGGTGATCGACCACGCGCTGCTGGTTCTCGTCCAGCACCGGAGGCGGCTGCACCTGGTGGGCGCGCCGCACAAGACGGTACGGGGATGTGTTCACGTCTCCAGTTCACCAGAGGTGGACGACCATCCCGGACGTCGACGGACGTCAGAGGAGGGAACGGACCGCCCCTGCCCCCCTCGTCAGCCCTCGTTTCCCCCGTCCCACCGGGCCTGCCGCATGTTCACCCGATCACTGCCGGGCCGCATCGGGGTGCCCTCCTCGGCGTAGCGGGACAGGGCCCGCACCTCGTGCCCGGAGGCCGGCCGCCCGTCCGCGCGCACCACCCGCCACCAGGGCACACCCCCGCCCCACCGGGACATGGCCGAACCCACCTGGCGGGGCCCGCCGCGGCCGACGTACTCGGCGATGTCGCCGTAGCTCATCACCTTGCCGGGCGGGATCCGCTCGACCACGGACAGGACGTCCTCGGTGTACTCGTCGGGTTCACCGTCCAGGGGCAGCGCTTCGGTCATGGAAGTGAGCCTAGCCACCACCGCCGACATGCGCCGCCCCGCTCCGGCTAATCCGGGACGGCGTTGCTGTGCGATCCCCAGGCGAGCTCGGGGTCCCGCCTGCGCGCGGCCCTGGCCATGAACAGGCCGTAGGCCCCCAGGAGCGCGATGGCGCCGCCGCCGATCCACGCGGTCATCGCGGCCCCGGTGATGTGGGTGAACCCCAGCATCCACGGCAGGGCGAACAGCACCAGCCCGCCGGCGAGCACGCCGACCTCGCTCGACAGCGCACCGGGGCGGGTCAACGACACCGAGGCGGCCAGGATGACCCCCAGCCCCAGCACGAAGAACAGCCCTCCGGAGAATCCCAGCATCCCGTGCGCGACCCAGCTCAGGCCGACCACGAGACCGAGGGCGACCGCGACCCAGTCCGCCCAGCGTCCCTTCTCACGCATAACGCCACCTCCTTGCGGCGGGGACGGGCGCCGGTAGTCGGCACCGCGACCCGTGGATGACTTGTACCCGCTTCTGGAGGGTTACGCTCCGAAAACACGGCGGGCGGCACGGGGAGTACCCCGCACCGCCCGGAGGCGAACCACAGGCCCTAGTAGGTGGGCAGGCTCGGGTCGACCTGGTTGACCCAGGCCAGGACGCCGCCGCCGACGTGCACGGCGTCGGCGAAACCGGCGGCCTTGACCGCGGCCAGGGCCTCCGCCGAGCGCACACCGGACTTGCAGTGCAGGACCACACGCTTGTCCTGCGGCAGCTGCCCGAGGGCGTTGCCGTTGAGGAACTCGCCCTTGGGGATGAGCGTCGCACCCGGGATGCTGACGATCTCGTACTCGTTCTTCTCGCGCACGTCGACGAGGTAAATCTCGTCGGGCTTATTGTCCAGGAGCTCCTTGAGCTCCGGGGCGGTGATGGTCGAGTCCACGGCGGCCTGGGTGGCCTCCTCGGACACGGCACCGCAGAAAGCCTCGTAGTCGATGAGCTCGGTGACCGGCTCGGTCTCCGGGTCCTTGCGGACCTTGACCTCGCGCCAAGTCATCTCGAGGGCGTCGAAGATGAGCAGACGGCCGACCAGCGGGTCACCGATACCGGTGATCAGCTTGATCGCCTCGTTGACCATCACCGAGCCGATGGAGGCGCAGAGCACGCCCAGGACACCGCCCTCGGCGCAGGAGGGGACCATGCCGGGCGGCGGGGGCTCGGGGTACAGGTCGCGGTACTGGGGCCCGTACTCGTTCCAGAAGACGCTGACCTGGCCGTCGAAGCGGTAGATCGAGCCCCACACGTAGGGCTTGTTCAGGATGACGGCGGCGTCGTTGACCAGGTAGCGGGTCGCGAAGTTGTCGGTGCCGTCCAGGATCAGGTCGTAAGGGGCGAAGATCTCCAACGCGTTGTCCGACTCCAGGCGGTCCTGGTGCAGGATGACCTCGACGTTGGGGTTCACCTCCTTGATGCTGTCCCGGGCGGACTCGGCCTTGGGACGGCCGACGTCGCTCTGGCCGTGGATGATCTGACGCTGAAGGTTGGACTCGTCGACGACGTCGAAGTCGATGATGCCGAGCGTGCCCACGCCCGCGGCGGCCAGGTACAGCAGGGCCGGGGAGCCCAGGCCGCCCGCGCCGACAACGAGCACCTTGGCGTTCTTCAGGCGCTTCTGGCCGTCCATGCCCACGTCGGGGATGATCAGGTGACGCGAGTAACGGCGCACCTCGTCCACGGTCAGCTCGGCGGCTGGTTCGACCAGCGGCGGCAGCGACACGGTGACTCCTCATGACTGTTCGGATCGCTTCGCATCCACCCGTACCAGGGGCCACGGGGACATGGGGGTGGTGCGCGAAGCTGCTTGCACTTATACCCAACCTAACGGGTGGGGTTTTCCATTCCCACCCCGGGGAGGCGTGGTCCATGTCGCGCCCGCTCGCCTCCTGCCCTCCCTCAACCAGGACGGACCGCGGGTTCATTCCATGGTTCCGCTCCACCGGCCCGGCCGGCGCCCGCGCGGTTTCCCTTGCCCCGGAGCGGTCCGCGGGTAGTGTCGCTCATACGCTCCGCGACGATGGTGGGAGGACCCCGTGGCAACGTCCGATCACAGTGGGAACAGACAGCGCGTCTCCGCCCAAGGCGAGGACCCGACCGCGGCCGTGCCCGAAGCGGACGCCGCCGAACAGCGCGTCCCGGCGGGCGCCGAGGACTCCGACGACTGGGCCGAGACGGCCTCCGCGGAAATCTTCGACCAGGCCAACGAGGCGGACGTGATCGAACAGGCCCGGGAGGCCGGTCTGGACGAGGAAGAGCGCCGCTGACTCGGCGCGGCATGAGCCCGACAGGCCATCCCTCACGTATTTCAGCGCGCCCTCGTCACCCATTTCACGCCCCGTCCGACCTGCGCCGCCGGTTTTTCGACCCGCTTCATCTGGGACGTCGGTCGCTTCCTGCTGCCCGCACCGAACTTACGCAGGAGTAAGATGAGGAAAAAGCTGCGGAACGCGACCACAGAGCCGAGGCCGCGTCCGACAGCGTTAGCCACGCAGATGTCCGGTAAATGGTGTGCATCTGCCATGCCGAGTTCGGAGGGTGTGGGTGTGACAGCTCCTTCAGACGCCCGCGCCCGGGGCACCCGCTTGCCCCGGGTCAGGCGCCGCCGCCAACTCCTGGCCGCAGCTCAGGAGATCTTCGTCGCCCGCGGGTACCACGCTGCGGCGATGGACGAGATCGCGGACCGCGCGGGTGTCAGCAAACCGGTCCTGTACCAGCACTTCCCCGGGAAGCTGGAGCTCTACCTCGCGCTCTTGGAGGAACACTCCGAGGCGCTGGTCGAGAAGCAGCGGGAGGCTCTGGAAAGCACTGACGACAACCGTCAGCGCGTGACCGCGAGCTTCCAGGCCTACTTCGACTTCGTCGCGGGCGACGGAGAGGCGTTCCGGTTGGTCTTCGAGTCCGACCTGCGCAACCTCCCCGCCGTCCGGGAGAAGAGCGAGGAGACGTTCCAACGCTGCGCCGAGCTGATCGGCAAGGTGATCCGCCAGGACACCAGCATCTCCGACGAGGAGGCGCACCTGCTCAGCATCGCCCTGGTCGGTATGGCCGAGACCAGTGCCCGGTACTGGCTGAACAACCACGGCTCGGTCCCCCAGAACGCCGCCGAGCAGCTGGTGGCCCGGCTGGCCTGGCGCGGGATCAGTGGTTGGGACCTCACCCGGTCCGCCGAGGAGACCGGGACCGAGGACTGACACCCAGCAGCCGCAGGATCCGACCCCCGGACGCGAAAGCGTTCGGGGGTTTTCCCTTCCCCCAGCCCTTCGGCCGAACATTATCCGGCCCGGGTAAAAACAACTCGACCATCCCTTAACCATTCTTCAACAAAGGGTGGACAAATAAGCCCATAGCGCCCGAACAAACGGTTCGAACTCCGCCCTGCGGGTATCGCGAAACTGAGAAGTAACCCGCTTCTCTTCGCCGTATCCGTCTGGCACCGGCCACCGGTGGCCCGGCGGAACCAGCGATTCGGGGGTGAAGACGTATGGACATGGGTCAGGGGCTGATGGACGCCTGGCAGGCGATCGTGGGTTTCGTGCCGTCGCTGCTGGGCTTCCTGGTGATTCTGGTACTGGGCTGGATCATCGCCTGGTTCGTGGGCAAGGCCGTCGCCAAGGGTCTGCACGGCGCCGGACTGGACCGCGCGCTCCACCGCGGTGGCGTGGCGCAGTACTTCGAGAACAGCCGCTGGACCGCCAGCGAGCTGGGCGGGAAGATCATCTACTACGTCGGACTGTTGTTCGTCCTGACGATGGCGTTCAACGTCTTCGGGCCGAACCCGGTCAGCACACTGCTCAGTGACGTCATCGCGTGGATTCCGCACGGCATCGTGGCCCTCGTGATCATCGTGGTCACGGCCATGATCGCCAAGGCTGTCCGGGACCTCGTCAGCGGCGCTCTGGGCGGGCTGTCCTACGGGCGCATCCTGGCCAACGTGGCCGCCGTGGCCGTCCTGGCCCTCGGTGTCATCGCCGCACTGAACCAGATGGGCGTGGCCGTGGCCGTCACCCTGCCGGTGCTGATCGCGGTGCTGGCCACGGCCGGCGGCATCCTGGTCGTCGGTGTCGGCGGCGGCCTGATCAAGCCGATGCAGTCGCGCTGGTCGCGCTGGCTGGAGGTCGCAGAGCGCGAGACCGGCCGGATCGGCGACGAGAGCAGCTACCAGGCCGGGCGCGAGGCGGCGATGAGCCGTCCGGCCACCACGGCCGAGCAGGCCGAGGCGGCCAAGGAGACCAAGGAGGCCGCCAGCCTGCCGGGGCAGCGCGCCAAGGGTGGTGAGCCCACCTAGCGAGCCCGCCTGGCGCCCGCTGAGCGACGTTCCCGGGGGCACCTGGGTACCGGGCGGTAACTTGACCGCCCGGCGCTCCTGGGCCGCCTGAAGCCCTGGACCGCTTGAAGCACTGAGACAAAGAGAGAGGGCGGGGCCCAACGGCCTCGCCCTCGTCGTTCGTGTCGCCGGCGCGACTCGCCGTCACAGGAAGTCGGAGTCACGCAGTTCCTGTCGGGAAAGGTGTTCGATACGCCGAAAGGCGAGCACCCCGGTGGCGATCATCGGCAGGAAAGCCAACCAGAAGACGATGCTTCCGGGACCGGTGAACACCATCGACGCGAGTGCGACGACGAAGATCAGGGCGAAAAGCGCGAAGTCGACGCGATCCTGCTGGATCAGGACGCCGACCGGTGGGCGCGCCGCCCCATGCCGACCGCTCCTCATTCGCATTCCTTTCTCGCGGCTCTTCGGGCCGCTCCGCCAGTTACGGTGCCCGGGAACCGCCTGGACCCTGATAACACCGTGAATCCCACGTTGCATTCCGCAGGCCACCGGTCCTACCGGGGCGAACCGGGCCGGAGTGAGCCACCACGAGTTCGCCGGTACGTTTCAGAGTACGCCCAGTAACGGCTTTTCGCCGGAGAACCGGTCGGGTGACGAACGCGCGAGGGTTCGCGGCATAGATCACACCGCCTGCGGACGTGACCAACCTAGCGGACGAAACCGCGCTCCTTCGCCAGCCGGCAGATCGCGAGAATCCGGAGGGTCTCCCAGTCGTAGTCTGCGTGGTCGGAACCCCAGCCCCGTTCGAGGCAGCCGTCGAGAAAACCGTGGAGGTAGGTCCCGAGCGTGTTCGCGGTGAGTTCGGCGCCGCCGGAGACGATGCCTTCGCACACCTGTGCGGCGTGCTGATCCAGCTCAGCACACATCCAGGGCGCTACCGGCCCGTCGAGGGGGCCGATCTTGTGGAAGTCACGGGTGAGTCCGGCCAGCGGGTGGCGCACGGAGGTCCCACGGGGCATGGAAGTACCTACTCGCGTGGTCAGGAGACGGGAAACTCCATCGACTCTATGTGCGCCGAACCAATGGATCGTAACGAATGTGTTGGAAATTACCCGCTCTTGACCAAGTAGGACCAAGTTCCGGCAAAACACCCGACAAGAGCTGAAACCGCTGTCGGCAAGGCGATGCAGGGTCTTATTCGGCCAATCCCATCGCGGTGAGTCGCGCGGCGTGGCCCTCGGTGAGGGAGGCGAACATCCGGCTGACCGCGGCGAGATCGCCCAGGCCGGAATCACCGGCCTTCTTCGCCTTCTCCGCGACCTTCTCGTCCCGGGCCAGCAGCGCGGCCAGCCGCGGCCGGTCCACGGCCACCGCCTGTGCCTGGCTCAGCGCCTCGCCCACCAGACGGCGGGCCCACAGGGACAGCCGGCCGGCGAGCTTGGGGTCCTCTTCCAGGGCGGCGCGTACCTGCTCGGCGACGAACTCGGCGCGCTCGGTCTCGGCCAGGACGTCCTCGACGAGCACGCGGGTGTCCTCGTCGGCCAGCGCGGCGACCTTGCGGTAGAAGTCACCGGCGATGCCCTCGCCGACGTAGGTCTTGACCAGGCTCTCCAGCCAGCTCTGCGGCTCAGTGCGCTCGTTCCAGGAGTCCAGCGGCCCAACGAAGGGCGCCATGGCCATCTCCGGGTCCACCCCGAGCTCCACCAGGCGCCCGCGAAGCGCCTGATAGTGGTTCTGTTCGGCGGCGGCCAGCCCGGCCAGCTGCCCCTTGGTCCGCAGCGAGGGCGCCAGTCCGGCGTCGCCGGCGAGACGGAAGAAGGAACCGAGCTCGGCGTAGGCGAGCAGTCCGAGCAGATCGATCACGCCGGGGTCGGCAGAGGGGCCTTGGGTCATGCCCGTCAGAGTATCGCTCGGGCTCCCCAGTACCCAACCGGGGACTAAACGCCCGCCGAAAGCGGTTGCACACTCTGGGAGCGGGTACGGTCACCGCCGTCCGAGCACGGTCCACAGCAGGTTCCACAGCACAGTGAAGCGCTATGTGCACCGGGCGAACCAGCAGCTAGACTCAGCGTGATGACCGGCGTGCATGATCGCGGCGCCGCGTCCCGCACCCCCGCGACGCGGGCCTCTCCCGCGAGTACGTACCGGCGCCGCGGACGCGGGCGCCCAGCGATGTGTCCAGCCGGACACCACAACGTGTCCTCACGAGCAGTGCGGCGTGAGGGAGCAACGGCCCACGCGCCCAGCGACGCACCGCACACGACAAACCAGCGGATGGAACCGAGACATCGCGGCCAGGGTGACCCCCCGGGCCGCGCGGGTCCAGTCGGCAGCGCCACCACGGCTCCCTCGCCGAAGCGGGAACCTGGTGAGCCGCGCCCTCCGCGGCGGCCAGAAGCCGCCCGCGACCGCACCCCGCCGCGGCCACGAACAACACTGCGGCCCGCCTAGATGGAGGCTTGAGCCCTGAGCAGCACAGAAGAAACCACAACTCCCGAAACCACCTTCCACGACCTGGGCGTCAGCCCCGAGCTCGCCGACGCGCTGGAAGCGGAGGGGATCATCGCCCCCTTCCCGATCCAGGCCCTGGCCCTGCCGATCGCGCTGAACGGCAACGACATCATCGGTCAGGCCCGTACCGGTACCGGCAAGACCCTCGCTTTCGGTCTTCCCCTGCTCCAGATGGCGCAGGAGAAGCCGGGCACGTCCAAGCGGCCGCGCGCCCTGGTCGTGGTTCCCACCCGCGAGCTGGCCATCCAGGTGGCCGCCGACCTCACCACCGCGAGCAAGCGCAGCGGCGGACGCATCCTCACCGTCTACGGCGGCCGCTCCTACGAGCCCCAGATCAACGGGCTCAAGGAGGGTGTGGACGTCGTCGTCGGCACCCCGGGCCGTCTGCTCGACCTGGAGAACCAGAAGCACCTGCGGCTGGACGAGGTCGCCGCGGTGGTCCTGGACGAGGCCGACAAGATGCTCGACCTCGGGTTCCTCCCCGACATCGAGCGCATCCTCAAGAAGATCCCAGCCGAGCGCCAGGTGATGCTCTTCTCGGCCACCATGCCGAGCGAGATCGTCACTCTCTCGCGGAACTACCTGCGCCAGCCCACCCACGTGCGGGCCGGTGACGACAACGAGATCGACGGCTCGGCCATCACCAGCCGGATCGCACAGCACGCGTTCCGCACCCACCAGATGGACAAGCCCGAGATGCTGGCCCGCCTCCTGCAGTCGCAGGACCACGGCCAGAGCATGGTGTTCTGCCAGACCAAGCGGGCCTGCGACCGGGTCGCCGGTGAACTCAACGACCGTGGCTTCGCCGCCGCGGCCGTCCACGGTGACCTCGGCCAGAGCCAGCGCGAACGCGCCCTGCGCGCCTTCCGCAACGGCAAGATCAACATCCTGGTCGCCACCGACGTGGCCGCCCGTGGCCTGGACGTCGACGACGTGACCCACGTGGTCAACTACGAGACGCCCGACGACGAGAAGACCTACACGCACCGCATCGGCCGTACCGGTCGCGCGGGGCGCACGGGCACCGCGATCACGTTCGTGGACTGGCAGGAGATGCCGCGCTGGAAGCTGATCAACGGCGCGCTCGAACTGAACAACGCCGAGCCGGAGGAGACCTACTCCACCTCGCCGCACTTCTTCGAGGCCCTGAATATCCCCAAGGGGACCAAGGGCCGGCTGGCCGCCGACAAGCGCGGTGAGTTCGCCGGGCTCGAGGCCGAAGAGGTCGAGGACATCGGTGACACCGGACAGCCGCGCGGCGGAGACCGGGGCGACCGGGGTGGCCGAGGCGGCCGCAAGGTCCGTGGCGACCGCAAGGAGCGCGGCGGTGAGCAGGGCGGTCGGCGCAACTCCGGTGGCGGTTCCGGTGACGGTGGCGGCGGTCGCAGCCGTTCGCGCCGACGAACCCGTAACGGCGAGAACGTCACCCAGGCCGAGAGCGGCGCGGAGAAGGTCACCGTCAAGGCCGACGCTCCCGCCAGCGGCCCCGAGAAGTCCGCGGAGGGCGACGGCACCCGCCGTGTCCGCCGCCGTCGCCGCACCCGTGGCGGCGTGCGCCGGGACCCCGAAAACACCTGATAACACCTGTTTCGGCGTCGGGCGCTCCCTGATCCACTCATCGATCGTCTAGGGTGGCCCGACGTGAGTACACCTGAGTTCCTCGATCTGCCGCCGGGTGTGCGGCGCACGGACCTGCGTCTTTCGTACGGTCCAGTAGCCGCACTCCGGGCCATGCCCACCTCCGGCGGCACGGAGTTGGCCCCTGCTGTCCTGGTGCACGGTTTCACCGGCAGCAAGGAGGACTTCATCGCCCTCCTCCAGAGCCTGGCCCAAGCCGGGCGGGAGGTGGTGGTGATCGACCTGCCCGGCACCTACCGGTCGCCTGGCCTCGAGACCCTCACCCCGCCGCCCGGGGTGGAGCTGCCCGACTACCGCCTCTCCTCGCTGGGAGGGGTGGTGGCCGAGGTCCTGGACCAGGTCGGCGACGGCGGCCCCGTGCATCTGGTGGGGCACTCCTTCGGCGGCCTGGTGTCCCGCGAGGCGGCGCTGACCGACCAGTCCCCGCTGGCCTCCCTCACCCTGATGTGCTCCGGCCCCGGGCCGTTGAGCGGCCCGGGTGCGGTCCGGGCCCGCAACCTCATCGCCGCGCTCTCGATGGACCCCACCGCCGAACGGCTCCGTGAGCTGTGGGACGAACGCTTCGAGATCGAGGCCCGCGGCCGATCCGTCAAGCCCCAGGTCGTGGACTTCCTGCGCGAGCGGCTGCTCAACACCAGCGCCCTGGCCCTGATCCGGATGGCCGAGGACCTGCTGGGCGCCACGGACCGGGTCGACGAACTGGCCGAGGTGGACGTGCCCAAGCTGGTGCTCTACGGCGAGAACGACGACGCCTGGCCGCTGGCCGAACAGGACGAGATGGCCGAGCGGCTGGACGCCAAGCGCCTGGTGATTCCCGGCGCGGGCCACTCCCCCAACGTCGAGGCCCCCGAGACCACCTCCAGCGCCCTGACGTCCTTCTGGAACGAGACGGAGTCCGTCGGCCGCCGCTGACCCGCCCCTGTACACGAACGTGCCGCCGTCTCCGTACGGGGACGGCGGCACGTGTGCTTCGAGGCCGGGTGCTAGACCCAGGAGTCGAAGTTCCGGCCTTCGGCCTCCACCGTGGTGGACGGGCCGCGGTCCGGGAAGATGCGGGTGTCCGGCGGCAGCGACAGCAGGTTCTCGCCGATGGAGGCGAGCTGGGTCGTGTAGTCGATGTAGGTGTTACCGACCATGCCGGGCTCGCCCTTGCGCAGGGTGTCACCGCTGAAGACGGCGCCGATCTGGCTCACGTAGAAACCGACGGTGCCGCTGGTGGTACCGGGCAGGGCCAGGACGTCGATGTGCAGGTCGGCGATGTCCAGGGCACCCTCGCCCTCCACGTCGATCTCCGGGCGGTGCTCCGCGCCGTGGATGCGGCGCCAGGCGCGCATCTCGCGGGGGTGCAGGGCGATGTCCGACTCGGTCTCCTCGGCGATCTTCAGGGCCGACTCGATGTGCGGGCTGTAGCCGTTGGTGCAGGCGATGAGGTAGACCTCGCGGTCGCCGACGGCCTCCATAATCGCCTCGGCGTCATGGGCGGGGTCGATGATCACGACGCCGTCCTTGTCGGCCTCGATGATCCAGGTGTTGCTGATGACCTCGAACTTCTCGCCGTCGAACTCGAAGGTCCCGGCGGTGCGAACGCGGATGATGCCGTCGGAGTCGGGGCCGCTGACTCCGACCTCCTCGACCTCGTCGTCCTTGCCGTCCTCGTCGTCAGCCTTGGACGCGTCCTCGGACTCGTCGGCCTTCTTGGCGGACTTCTTGGCCTTGGCTGCGGTCTCGGCCTCGTCCTTCTCGTCGGCCTCGTCCTTTTCGGTGTCGGCGTCGGCGTCTTCAGCCTTGTCGGACTCCTCGGCCTTCTCCTCAGCCTTGTCCTCGGTCTTGGCCGCGTCGTCCTTGGTCTCGGTCTCGACCGCTTCTTCCTCGGTCTCCTCCGTGGTGTCCTCCGCGACCTCCACAGCGGAATCGGTGGCCTCCTGGCCGTCCTGCTTCTTCGACTTCCGCTTCCAGAACACGGCGTCAGACCTTTCGTCCAAATATGGGTAGAAAAACGCTTCGACCATTCTCGCGTCCCCGCGCAGTGGTCCGTACCGTACCGAACCCAGGGGGTCCGGCGGCACTCAACCCTTGAGCAGAGGCGCCCCGGTCGCGGGGGCGATGAGCTCCTCGAACGCCTCCGGCGCGGTCGTCCGGCAGCCCAGACGGTGCCCGGTCAGGGACCCGTGGTCGTCGCTGGAACCGGTCACCACCACACCGAGGTCGGCGGCGACCCCGCGCCAGAACTTGCGCTGGGGCCGGTTGTGCGAGGGGTGGTCGGCCTCGATCCCGCCCAGGCCGACCCCGACCATCCGCTCGGCCAGCTCCACGGGGACGGCGCCGTTGGTAGCGCCCTCGGCGCGCCCGGGATGCGCCAGCGAGCAGACCCCGCCCGCCGCGCGGACCAGCTCCACCGCGCGGACCGGGTCGATCGCGTACCGCGCCACGTAGACCGGCCCACCGGAGCCGATCCACTTGTCGAAGGCGTCCTGCACGTCCTTGGCGGCCCCCGCCTCCACCACGGCGCGGGCCAGGTGGGGGCGGCCGATGGTGTTCGCGTCGGCGTACTCGTCCTTGCCCGCCCCGGCGATCTCCAGCACCCGTTCCCAGGTCACGTCCACGCCGTGCTCCTGGAGCTTGCGCACCATCTCCTCCGCCCGGTGGGCGCGGTCGGAGCGGACCCGCCGCAGCTCCTCGGCCAGCTCCGGGGAGTCCGGGTCGAACAGGTAGGACACCAGGTGGACCGCGGACCCCTGGTAGGCGCAGGACAGTTCCATCCCGGGAACCAGGGTGAACCCGGAGGGCAGGTGCCGGGACGCCTCCTCGATCCCGCCGACCGTGTCGTGGTCAGTCAGGGCGAGGACGTCAAGCCCGGCGGCGACCGCGTACTCGATGACCTCGGCGGGGGAGTCGGTTCCGTCGGAAACGGAGCTGTGGGAGTGCAGATCGATACGTGTCACCGGGCGATTGTACGTAAGTGGCGCCCGGTCCCGCTCAGTCCGCCTCGGTCACAGGTGCCAGGGCTCTGCTGAAAAAAGGACTGAGCGCACCGAACGGCGGTTCCAGGGCGACCCCGCCGTCCCGTAGGTCGCGCAGGTCCCGCAGTGAGTTGATCTCGCACATCAGCATGCCGGTGTCGGCCGAGGCGAAGACCAACCACAGCCAGTGGGCGAGCGCCTCACCGGTGTAGGCCGCGCGGTCCTTGCCCACGTCCAGGTTCCACAGGGCCATCTCGTGCCCGTCGAAGCGCACTTTGGCGTCGGGCGGACCGGAGTCGAACCCGTCTCCGGGGTCAGGGCCCTCCAGCCCGGCGACGCGTGCGCCGATACCGATGCCGGGGTCCTCGGCGATCATGACGGCCTCGCCGACCCCGCCCAGCGGGTTCGGTCCGGACAGGGCGACCGCCACGGCCAGAGCGCCGCTGCGCTCATCGCCGACCTCGGCGAAGCCGGTGACCACCCAGCCCGTCGGCAGGGGCCACGGGATCCACACCGGGACGTTGGCCTGTGGCAGAAGAGCGTCAAGTGCGGCGGTGTTCGGTGCGCGTACCCCCTGGAGGGGCGCCACCGGTCCGTGGGCGTCGCACTGCCACGCGCTGGTCCACAACCCCGGGGGTTGTACGGCGCGCCCGCAACGTGGACACGTGGGCTCGGGTTTCATGTTCTACGTCTCTACCCGAGAGGTGTTCAGCGAAAACGCGAAGTGGGCGGGGTGCGATCGCACCCCGCCCACTGTCGTCACCGCAAGGGCGTTGCGGCCCTTGAAGGCAGTGCTACCGCGATTGGTCTACCGCGGCGGTCCTACTGGGACTGGCGCTTCTTGTTCGCGGTGATCCGGCCGCGCTCCTTCTGGTCGAGGATGACCTTGCGGATACGGATGTTCTCGGGCGTCACCTCGACGCACTCGTCCTCGCGGCAGAACTCCAGAGCCTGCTCGAGGGAGAGCTTGCGCGGCGGCACCAGGCGGACGAGCTCGTCGCCGGTGGCCGAACGCATGTTGGTGAGCTTCTTCTCCTTGGTGATGTTGACGTCCATGTCGTCGGAGCGCGAGTTCTCGCCGACGATCATGCCCTCGTACACCTCGGTGGTGGGCTCGACGAACAGCGTGCCGCGCTCCTGGAGGTTGAACATCGCGAACGCGACGGCCACACCGGCGCGGTCGGCGACCAGGGAGCCGTTCGGACGGGAGGTGATGTTGCCGAACCAGGGCTCGAACTTCTCGAACACGTGGTTGGCGATACCCGTACCGCGGGTCTCGGTGAGGAACTCGGTCCGGAAACCGATCAGGCCGCGGGACGGGACCAGCCAGTCCATGCGCACCCAGCCGGTGCCGTGGTTGACCATGTTCTCCATCCGGCCCTTGCGGACGCTGAGCAGCTGGGTGATGGCGCCCATGTACTCCTCGGGGGCGTCCACCGTGAGGCGCTCGACCGGCTCGTGCACCTTGCCGTCGACGATCTTGGTGACCACCTGCGGCTTACCGACGGTCAGCTCGTAGCCCTCGCGGCGCATCTGCTCGACCAGGATGGCCAGCGCCAGCTCACCGCGGCCCTGCACCTCCCAGGCGTCGGGGCGCTCGGTGGGCAACACGCGCAGGGAGACGTTACCGACGAGCTCCTTCTCCAGGCGGTCCTTGACCAGGCGAGCGGTGACCTTGGCGCCCTTGACCCGGCCGACCAGCGGCGAGGTGTTGGTGCCGATGGTCATGGAGATGGCGGGCTCGTCCACCTTGATGAGCGGCAGCGCGACCGGGTTCTCGGCGTCGGCGAGGGTCTCGCCGATCATGATCTCCTCGATACCGGCGATGGCCGCGATGTCACCGGGGCCAGCCATCTCCGCGGGCTTGCGCTCCAGGCCCTCGGTCATGAGCAGCTCGGTGATCTTGACCTGCTGGATGGTGCCGTCGGTGCGGATCCACGCGACCTGCTGGCCCTTGCGGAGCTCGCCCTGCTGCACCCGGACCAGGGCCAGACGGCCGAGGAAGGGGGAGGCGTCCAGGTTGGTGACGTGGGCCTGCAGCGGCGCGTCCGGGATGTACTCGGGGGCCGGAATGGTGTCCAGGATGGTGCTGAACAGCGGAACGAGGTTGTCGTTCTCCGGCACGGTGCCGTTGGCGGGGCGCTCCAGGGAGGCCTTGCCGTCACGGGCGCAGGTGTAGACGATCGGGAACTCGATCTGCGACTCGTCGGCGTCCAGGTCCATGAACAGCTCGTAGGTGTCGTCCACGACCTCGGCGATCCGGCTGTCGGGCCGGTCCACCTTGTTGATCACGAGGATGACGGGGAGCTTGGCCTGGAGGGCCTTGCGGAGCACGAAGCGGGTCTGCGGGAGCGGACCCTCACTCGCGTCCACGAGCAGGACGACACCGTCGACCATGGACAGCCCGCGTTCGACCTCACCGCCGAAGTCGGCGTGGCCGGGGGTGTCGATGATGTTGATGACCACGTCCTCGCCCTCGGGCGTGGTGTAGTGCACCGCCGTGTTCTTCGCGAGAATGGTGATGCCCTTCTCGCGCTCCAGGTCGTTGGAGTCCATCACACGGTCGTTGACGTCCTGGTTCTCCCGGAAGACACCGGACTGCCAGAGCATGGCGTCAACGAGGGTCGTCTTGCCGTGGTCGACATGGGCCACGATGGCGACGTTGCGCAGGTCTGTACGGCGGGCGGAGCCCTCGGAGGGCGTGGCGCTGGACATGCTTAAGTCTCGATCTCCTGTACTGGGTAGAGACCGCAGATTGCCACGGCCCGTTGCCAGTTTATGCGGTCATAGTGGTCTGGTTGGGAAACGTACAGGTCACCCCGGTTAGTTTCGTCACCCCGAAGGGCCCGCGAAACGGGCGGCGTACGTCCCCCGGAACCCGCCTCAGGCAGGGGTTTCAGGTGTGTTTTCGTGCGTGTTCAGGCGGGGCTTCCGTGCGCCTCGAGCAAGGATCCGAGCGGCTCCAGGAAGGGGATGTCGGCGGGGAGCCAGTCGAGCTCGCGCAGTTCGTCGGTGGCGACCCAGCGGACCGCCAGGTGCTCCAGAGCCCGGGGATCGCCGGATACCAGCTCGGCGCGGAGCAGGCGCAGCACGGCCGGGCGGGAGATCCGTTTGGCTAGTTCGGGCAGCGGGACGTCGTCACCGACCCGCCCGAGGGCCCGGACGGTCACGCCCAGTTCCTCCCGGCACTCACGGACCAGGGCTTGGTCGGGGGTCTCCCCCGGTTCGGTCTTGCCGCCGGGGAACTCCCACCGGCCGCGCACGGCCCGGGGTTCGGCGCGCTGGGCGGCGAGGACGTGTCCGTCCCGAACGATGGCCGCGCCCACCACGATCAGAGTCTGTCGCACGGGACACCAGCCTAGGGGCTCAAAGTGAACCCCGGGTGTCGGTCCGGCCGGGCCGACACCCGGGGGGCCGTCGCCCTCCGGGGGGAGTGGAAAGAGCGTCGGCTTCCGGGTTGGTCGCAGAAATCACCCACTGGAAGATTCTTGCCAGGAAGAGCAGGTGACTGACCCAGAGCCTATGCACCAGGGAGTCCCCGTGTGGCGGAATCAGTGAAGGTTCCCGTACTTTTCGCGTCTCGAAACCGGGTGTTCCGCGCGCTTGTGCACAATCAGGCAAGGGGTTGGGCGTCTTCGGGGCGGTACCCGCTCCGGGATTCGGTGAACGGATGGCGCAGCCGGTGGGCGAGGGCGGTGTGCCTGCGCCCCGAGGAGACGTTGCGGACCGCCTGGGCCAGCGCTCTGCGGGAGCCGACCAGGACGACCAGCTTCTTCGCCCTGGTGATCGCGGTGTAGAGCAGGTTGCGCTGCAGCATCATCCAGGCCGAGGTGGTCACGGGGACGACCACGGCGGGGTACTCGCTGCCCTGGGAGCGGTGCACGGTGATGGCGTAGGCGTGGGTGAGCTCGTCGAGTTCGGCGAAGTCGTAGCTGATCTCCTCGTCCTCGTCGGTGCGCACGGACACCTCCTGGGCCACCTGGTCGATCCCGGTGACCACGCCGAGGGTGCCGTTGAAGACCCCGTTCTCGCCCTTCTCGTAGTTGTTGCGGATCTGGGTGACCTTGTCGCCGACCCGGAAGACCCGACCGCCGAACCTGCGTTCGGGGGCATGGTCGCCGGGCGGGGTCACCGCGGCCTGCAAGGCGGTGTTGAGGTTGGTCGCGCCGGCCGGACCGCCCTTCATCGGAGCGAGGACCTGGACGTCGCGGCGCGGGTCGAGGCCGAACTTGCGGGGGATGCGCCGGGCGACCACGTCCACGGTCATCTGGGCGGCGTCCTCGGCCTCGTCGCAGGGGAAGAGGAAGAAGTCGGTCATCCCCTCGAAGTGCGGCGGCTCCCCCTTGTTGATCCGGTGCGCGTTGGTGACCACCCCGGACTGTTGGGCCTGGCGGAACACGTGGGTCAGGCGCACGTCGGGGATGGGCGAGTGCTCGTCCAACAGGTCGCGCAGCACCTGCCCGGCACCCACGGACGGCAGCTGGTCGACATCGCCGACGAACAACAGGTGCGCGCCGGGCGGGACCGCCTTGACCAGCTTGTTGGCCAGGATCAGGTCGAGCATGGAGGCCTCGTCGACCACCAGCAGGTCGCAGTCGAGCGGGTTGTCACGGTCGTAGCTGGCCTCGCCCCCGGGGCGGAGTTCGAGGAGGCGGTGCACGGTGGAGGCCTCGTACCCGGTGAGCTCGGTGAGGCGCTTGGCGGCACGGCCGGTGG
This sequence comes from Nocardiopsis valliformis DSM 45023, assembly GCF_000340985.1. Lineage (NCBI taxonomy): Bacteria > Bacillati > Actinomycetota > Actinomycetes > Streptosporangiales > Nocardiopsidaceae > Nocardiopsis > Nocardiopsis valliformis. The sequence continues at coordinate 115,514 of NZ_ANAZ01000025.1, read as the reverse complement.
GTGCGGCCAGGATGACCTTGGCGTCCTTGACCCTGGCCATGGTGACGATGGAGGCGACGGTGAAGGACTTTCCGCAGCCGGGGCCGCCGGTGAGCACGCACACCTTCTGGGACAGGGCCTGGCGGACGGCGTCCTGCTGGGCCTCGGCCAGCGCGGAGCCGGTGCGCCGGTCGAGCCACTCCAGGGCCGCGGGCCAGTCCACGTCCGTGAAGGCGGGCAGGCGTTCCTCGGGTGTGTCCAACAGGGATCGCAGTCCGGAGGCCAGGCCCATCTCCGCGCGGTGGAAGGGCAGCAGGTAGACCGCGCGGACCGGTTCGTCCTCGGGCCCCGGCACGGTCTCGCGGGCCACGCCCTCCTCCGCGACCAGTTCGGCCAGGCACTCGATGACCAGCCCGGCCTCCACCTGGAGGATCTTCACCGCGGCGGAGATGAGCCGCTCCTCGGGCAGGTAGCAGTGGCCGTCGTTGCTGGACTCCGACAGCGTGAACTGGATGCCCGCCATGACCCGTTGGGGGCTGTCGTGCGGAATGCCGACCGCCTGGGCGATGGTGTCGGCGGTCTTGAAGCCGATCCCCCACACCTCCGAGGCCAGGCGGTAGGGCTCCTTCTGGACCACCTCGATCGAGGAGTCCCCGTACTTCTTGTAGATGCGCACCGCCAACGAGGTGGTGACCTGGACCCCCTGGAGGAAGACCATGACCTCCTTGATGGCCTTCTGCTCCTCCCAGGCGTCCGCGATCAGCTTGGTGCGCTTGGGGCCCAGCCCGGGCACCTCGATCAGGCGCTTGGGCTCCTCCTCGATGACCTCCAGGGCGTCTGTCCCGAAGTGCTCCACGATCCGCTCGGCCATCTTCGGCCCGATCCCCTTGATCAGCCCGGAGCCGAGGTAGCGCCGAATCCCCTGAACCGTGGCCGGCAGGACCGTCGTGTAGTCGTCCACGTGGAACTGACGGCCGTACTGGGGGTGCGAGCCCCAACGACCGCGCAGCCGCAGCGCCTCGCCCGGCTGGACGCCCAACAGGGAGCCCACGACCGTGAGCAGGTCGCTACCGCCCCGGCCGGTGTCGACCTTGGCGACGGTGTACCCGGTCTCCTCGTTGGCGTAGGTGAGCCGTTCCAGGACCCCCTGGACCACCGCCTGTGAGGGAGCGGGCTTGGATGGGGTGGGCACGGTGTACCGCCTCTCAGCCTTCCACTCCGGTGGGAACCTCCGGGGTGCCCTCCCCCAGAGGCGGGGTGCCCTCCCCCAGAACCGCCAGCACCCGCTCCCGGTCCGCCCGGCGCAGACTGCGAGCGACCAGGACATACGAGTGTCTGAGCATCTCCACCAGCTCATCGTCGGGCACACTGCCGTCCAGCAGCACCGAGTTCCAGTGTCGTTTGTTCATGTGCCAACCGGGCGTGACCGCCGGAAACTGCCCCCGCAGCTCCAACGCGAGCTCCGGGTCGCACTTGAGGTTCACCGTGGCAGGGCCATCCTCAGAAGTACGGGAGCCGCCAGGACTGCCAGAGTCTCCGGAGCCACTGGAGCCTTGGGAGCCACCGGTGAGCAGGGCGAACATCTTCTGCCGGGCCACCTTGTACACAAGGGGCCCCGGCCCGAAGGGCTCACTCTCCTCAGCCTCGGGAAACCACAGCGCCGCGTCGATGAACTCCTCAGGTGTCATGCCTCTCCCCAGTCCCCCTGATTCCCGGCCGGTATCGGCTCCGCCAGTGCTGGCTTGCTCCGCCAGTGCCAGCTTGCTCTGCCGGTGCTGACTTTCTCTGCCGGTGCTGACTTCGACATTGCCAGAGGACACCGACCTTCGGGAGTCCGGGCCACCAATCTGTGGACAACCGCCCCGCCCCTGAACCCGCCCAGAAACAGCACGTTGTGACACGTTGCGGCACGGTCCCATCGGTCCCATCGGCCCCAGATAGCTGCCGGGCCATGGGGGCTCTGGCGGGCTTCCTGCGTTGTGTGGGGTCCCTCGGGTTCCCCCGTTTCCCGCCGCTTGATGGTGGCCGTCTCCGCTGCGCGCGTCAAGGTCGTCGCCGTCGCGGCTTCGCCGGATCAGGGCGCTCCACCTTGACCCGCTTCGCTGCGACGGCGGTTGGCGGCTGTCGGGAAACGGGGCAGGAGTGGTCCGGGGTGGCAGACGGGCCCCAAAGGGGCCCAACTACCAACTGCGCGGCCTTCGGCCGGTGCCCTCCACCGCTCTGCGCGCAACGCCTGGCCGTGTCGCGGCCGGTCAAGGTCGGCGACGGAAAAACGGCAGCGACGGCCCCGGTCTCCCCAGGCCTGCGTGGATCGGGCCGCGTGTCGCGGCCGGTCGCGCGTGCCATCGGACACCCGGCGGTGAGGGGTGAGTTCAGCGCTGTGGTGTTGGCTCTGGGGAGGCCAGGGTGTCCGTAACCTGCGTCTGGGGGCTGTCCACTGCTTCCGAAACCCCCTCATCCCCGATGATCTTGCTACCAGAAGCAAGTTCGGCGCCGAACTTGCTTCTGGTAGCAAGATCATCTTCGAAACAGGGGCCGAAACCGGGCTCGGGGCGGGTCGCGGTTGTGGTTCGCAGACCGGCGTGACCGGCCGCGACACGCGGCCCGGTGCGCGCAGGGGTGGGGAGAGGAAGGGCAGCGCGGACGGCACGGAGCAGTCAGGGGGGCAGGTGGACGGGCTGTCCGTCGAGGAGCGTGAGTTGCAAGAGGGATCCTCACGACCGTCGTGGTCCGATCCCAGCGAGGGGTCTGCGGATAGGATCCGGCACGTCCCTCCCCACGGTCGGTTGGAGTTCTCATGAAGGCACGCGGTGTACGCAGACTCGCCCCGCTGGAGCCGGGAGACCCCCGGGAGATCGGCGGGCACCGGGTACGGGGGCGGGTGGGTTCGGGCGGCATGGGCACGGTCTATGCCGCCGATTCGCCCGGGGTGCACGGCTATCTCGCGGTCAAGGTGGTGCACCCGGCGCAGGCGCGCGACCACCGGTTCCGGGAGCGGTTCGCGCACGAGGCGCGGCTGCTCGCCAAGGTCAACAGCCCTTCGGTGGCCCGGTTCGTGCGTGCGGACGTGGGAGCCGAGCTGCCGTGGATGATCACCGAGTACGTGCCCGGGCCCACCCTGCGCCACCACGTGGAGAGGTTCGGCCGGTTGCGCGGGGGCATGCTGCTCGGCGTGGCCGTGGGGGTGGCCGAGGCGCTGCGCGCGATCCACGCGGCCGGAGTGGTGCACCGCGACCTCAAGCCCAGCAACGTGGTGCTCTCGGGGCAGGGGCCGAAACTGTTGGACTTCGGGATCGCGCACGCGGTGGAGGACCCCGACCCCACGAAGTGGATCCGGTTGCGGCGGATGCGGCGGGCCTACCGGGACCTCAAGCTGCCCTCCCCGGACTCCCTACCGGACGAGCGCCCCGCCCAGCAGCGCGACAAGCTCGGCACCCCGGGGTGGATCAGCCCCGAGCAGTACCAGCGCCAGCCCACCACGCAGAAGTCCGACGTGTTCCTGTGGGGTGCGACGGTCGCGTTCGCCTCGGCCGCGCACGACCCGTTCGGGATGGCCGCGCCCAAGGAGATGTCCCGACGGGTGCAGTTCGAGGAGCCCGACCTCCAGCACCTGCCGAAGGAGCTGGAGAAACTGGTGGCGGCGGCGATGAGCAAGGATCCCGACGACCGGCCCGACACCGCGGAGCTGCTCCGGGCCGTCCTGGCCCTGGAAGGCCCCGAGGGCGGGGTCCGCGCTCCGGCGGAACCGGTGACGGGCACCGGGCCCCGGGCCGTGCGCGCCCTGTTGGAGCGCCAGTGGACCAAGGTCGCGGTGCGGGTGCCCCTGCCTCCGCGGGGGCGCGGCTAGAGCAGACCGTAGTAGGCGCGGCTCTCCTTGGCCCACATGAAGCCCAGCATCGTGACGGCGAAGCCGAGCGGGACGATCATAAGGATCTCACCGCCGAGCAGACCCCACAGCAGGATGCCGCCGGCCACGCCCTGGAAGAGCATGGTGGCCCAGAAGACTCCCACCGTGCGGTTGCGCAGGCGAGAGGCGATGAAGAAGGACAGGGCGCCGTACAGCCCGGTCACCACGACCCCGAAGGCCATGAACGAGCGCATCATGTCGAGGTCGAAGGCCATGGCGACGCCCTGCTCGGCGGCCATCGCGGTCTGTTCGTCCAGCGCCGCCTGCATCTCCTCGGGAGAGGCGGACAGGCCCATGATGAAGAGCAGGGACATCAGGATCCCGCAGACACCGCCGATGTACATCAGGGTGCGCACAGTGGAGACCCGCTTGGGCATGGGGGCGTCAGGACGCAGCGCCTCGTAGTGCGGTGCGTTGAAGTCGGGCATCCCTCGCGGTGAGGGGACCCCGTTCTGTCCCGCGTTGGGGTCGTACGGGTCCTGGCCAGAGGGAAACACGAACGTCCTCCGAGGGAATCGAGCCGACTGTCCCCTCCATGGTAGGGGCGCGTGGTCGCGGCGGTGCGGGCCCGTGGGCGGATCCGGCCGGCGCGCAGACCAAAAATCATCACTCAGGGCGACCGAAATACGCACACCGTAACCTTCGGCGACACGCGGAAGTTGGAAAACTGCCTGCACACGGGAGATTCTGCAAATCGTAACCCCCAGGCCCGTGCTCCAACACCTGTCCCCATCTAGGGTGAACAAACTCTGGCCCCTCCCGCCTCAGAGCGGAAACCCCGCACGATCCCCCAAAGGAGTCACAGCAGACATGTCCAGACTCGTGCGCACATCTGGCGCATTGATCCTGACAAGCGCGCTGGTGGTGCCCTTCGCGCCGACGGCCAGCGCCTCCGCGCCCATGGACACCCCCGACGGCGACGCGGCCTTCACTCTCACCCTCCTGCACGGGAACGACCCCGAGTCCGCCCTCCTGCACGCCTCCGCCGATCCGGAATTCGGCGGAGCCGCGCGCTACACGACGCTGATCAACCAGTTGCGTGACGACGAGGCCGCGGGCACCGGCGCCGGTGACGACGAGTCCGACAACCGCGGTGTGGTCGCCGTCAACTCCGGTGACATGTACCTGCCCGGCCCGGAGCTCTCCGCCTCGCTGGAGGACGGCGCACCCTTCTACGACGCGATCGCCACCTCCTACGCGGGCTACGACGCGATCTCCATGGGCAACCACGAGTTCGACTTCGGCCCCGAGTTCTACGCCGAATTCATCAGTGCGGTGCCCGAAGACGTCCCGTTCGTCGCCGCCAACGTGGACGTGTCCGGTGAGCCCGAGCTGGCGGCGCTGGAGGCCGCGGGCCGGATCGCCCCGAGCACGGTCGTCGAGGTCGAGAACGATGTGCAGGTCGGTATCGTCGGCGCGCTCTACCCGGCGCTCGCCACCATCTCGAGCCCGCGCAACGTCGTGCTGGACGAGGTCGTCGGCCCGGTCCAGGCCGAGGTGGACCGGCTGGCCGCCGACGGGGTCGACAAGATCATCATGATCTCCCACCTGCAGAACATCACCTACGAGGAGCGGGTCGCCCGGGAACTGACCGGAGTCGACGCCGTGGTCTCCGGCGGTGGCCACGAGGTGATGGCCAACCCGGAGGACGCCCTGGTCCCCGGTGACGAGGTGACCGTCCACCCGGGTACCGGCGCACCGCTGTCCTACCCGCTGTGGGTGGACGATGCCGAGGGCGCTGAGGTGCCCATCGTGACCGCGGGCTCCGACTACAAGTACGTCGGCCGCCTGGTCCTCAACTTCGACGCGAACGGTGACCTGGCCTCGGTCGGCGACCGCTCCGGCCCGGTCCGGGTCTCCGGCACCGGTGACGACGCCGTCGAGCCGCACCCCGAGGTCGAGGCGCAGGTGACCAAGCCGGTCGCCGACTACGTGAAGGAGCTCGGCAACACCGAGATCGCGCAGAGCGAGGTGGCCCTGGACGGCGGCCGGGACCCGGGGGTGCGCACCCAGGAGACCAACCTGGGCAACCTGATGGCGGACTCCCTGCTCGACGCCGGTAAGCGCAACGCCGAGGAGTACGGTGTCGCCGAGCCGCAGATAGGCATCCAGAACGGCGGAGGCATCCGCAACGACTCCGTGATCCCGGCCGGTCCGCTGTCGGCGCTGGACACCTACTCGATCGCCCCGTTCGCCAACCAGGTGGCCGTGGTCCCGGGCATCCCGCGTAGCCAGGTCAAGGAGCTCCTGGAGCGCGGTGTGGCCGCCACGCCCGCCGCCGACGGCGGCTTCATGCAGGTCGCCGGGGTCAACTTCGCCTACGACCCCGAGCGGACCGCCCAGGTGGTCACCGAGGACGGCGAGGTGGCCACCCCCGGTGAGCGTGTGCGGCACGCGATCCTGCACGACGGCACTGTGCTCGTCGAGGATGGCGAGGTCGTGGACGGTGACGCGATCACGATCGCGACCAACGACTTCTCCGCCCGCGGTGGCGACATGTACCCGTTCCGGGACGCCGACTTCACCGTGGTGGGCACGACCTACCAGGGCGCTCTGGAGCACTTCGTCACCGAAGCCCTGACGGGTCAGATCACCGCCGCCGACTATCCCGAGGGCGGCTCCGGCCGCATCGTGATCGGTGAGGAAGCCACCACGCCCCCCGGTAACGGCGGCGGTGACGACGATGACGACAACGGCGGCGGCGGTACACCCGACCCGACCGACAAGCCCACCGACAAGCCCACCGGCGACCCGGATGACAAGAAGCCGGGCGGCTCCGACGGCAAGGGTGACGGCAAGGACGACAAGGCCGGTTCCCTGCCGGTGACCGGTGGTGCCCTGGCCGGTCTGATCATCGCCGCGGTGGTCGCCACGGGCGCCGGCGGCAGCGCGCTCTACCTGAGCCGCAAGCGCAAGTCGGCCACGGACGTCGGCGAGCTCGACAGCTAGGTCCGCAGGCCTGACCGAACACGGCGGGCCCGTCCGAGCACACCTCGGACGGGCCCGCTTCGCTGTGTCTCAGCAGCGCGGCAAACCCTCGATCGGCTGCCAGGGCTCGTGCCCGCGGAAGGCCGTAGCGCTGACGAAGACGTCCTGATTGCCGGTGTGGTCGTCGGTCAGCGCCCACCAGGTCGAGTAGCCTTCGCCGTCGGAGTGGGGCTCCCCCTCCACCTGGCAGAAGTAGTAGTGGCGTCCGGCCCACAGCCAGCCGCCAGTGGGGTACCGGCTCTCCTGCGACCAGTAGGTCCGCGCGTCGCGCCAGGTGGAGTAGTAGTGGCGGTGTGAGAGACCGGCGACCCCGGCACGCTGCCCCTCAACCCTCTCGGCCCTCTCGGCCACGGCGTACTCGGCCGCTCCGGCGGCCGGTGCCGCGAAGGCCACCGGAAGAAGCACCACCAGCGCGGCCAGGGTGCCCAACCGCACGCCCGCACGCCGCCGGTCCTTGGATCCGTGTCGTTTCCCAGCCGTGTCGTCGCGCCTGGCCATCAGCACTCCTCGTGTGCCCCGGACCGGGTTCGGGGTCCGAGATGTAGGGATAGGTCGGGTGGGGGCCGGGGTCCCGAGACCCGTCAACCACCACCAACACCCCCATTGTCACTCAGAGCAACAGAATGGGCACGCAATGACTCGGCATGTGACCAGGAGGCCCGTCAGCACCCGGTGAGGGCCTCGGTGTCCGCGGCCATGTCGTCGCGCTCGGACTGGTCCATGGAGCCGCCCTCGAACCAGATGAGTACGATGTGGCAGGCCTCCTGGACGTCCACCATCTCGTTGTCGTCCTCCGCCACCTGGGACCGCAGGCCCGCGACCACGATGGTGGCCGTGAACATGTTGTCGAAGGCGATGATCCGGGCGAGGTTGGTGTCCACGGCGCTGGTGCAGACGAAGACGTCATCGTCGCCGTCGCACAGGTCACCGGTGATGTCGATGCCCGCGTTGAGGTCGTAGTCACCTCTCAGCTCAGCCACCACTTCCTCCGCGGACAGCAGGTCCTCGGGCTCCTGCGTGGGGAGTTCGGTCGGCTCCTCGGTGGGATCGGGGCTGGGGAAGGGGTCCTCGGTCGGGCTCGGGAAACCCTCGGGCGAGGGAGACGGAGAAGGGGCCTCGGTGGGCGAGGGTTCCGGTTCGGGCTCCTGGTCGGCCGCGAACCGGCCAGCGACCACACCCCCGAGCGCAAGGCCGCCACCGAGGAACGAGGCACCGGCCAACACCGCGATGACGGCGAGCACCGCAACCATCCCGGTCCCGTACCTGCCACCGGGCACGGATCCCAGTGGAGGTTCCGGCGGAGGTCCCGGCGCGGGAAAGCCGAATTCGCCTCCGCCGTAGGGCGGGGGGTTGGGGTTCACGTGCGAGCTCCTCTGTCTCCGGGAAGGTTCGTCTGAGGGGTACTCTCACACCCTCACGTTCCAGCTTCCCAGTTTCACCAAGAACGTGCAAAGAAAAGGCCCATGGTGGCTATTTACACCATTTGACCGGTATGTGATTAGCGTATTTTCGGCCAACCTTGGGCCATCCGGCGCGCATAATAGGGAAATGCGCCACCCTGGACCTACGATCGGCTCCATGACCTGCGTTTTGCTGGCCGAAGACGATGTCTCGATCTCCGAGCCTCTCGCGCGCGCACTCCGACGCGAGGGTTACACGGTAGACGTGACCGTCAACGGCATTGAGACACTCGACCGCGCCCGTGCGGGAGACATCGACCTCATGGTCCTGGATCTCGGACTCCCCGAAATGGATGGCCTTGAGGTGGCACGTCGGCTCCGCGCCGAGGGTCACGGAACGCCGATCCTGATCCTGACCGCCCGAGCGGACGAGGTCGACACTGTCGTCGGCCTCGACGCCGGTGCCGACGACTACGTGACCAAACCCTTCAGACTCGCCGAGCTCCTGGCCCGCGTCCGTGCGCTCCTGCGCCGCGGCGGGGCCGAGGTCCCGGTGGTCCACGGGGTCCGGATCGACAACGACTCGCGCCGTGCCTGGCTAGGCGAGCGCGAACTCCAGCTGACCACCAAGGAGTTCGACCTGCTGCGCGTGCTCGTACGCGACGCGGGAAAGGTGGTCACCAGGGAACAGATCATGCGGGAGGTGTGGGACACCAACTGGTGGGGGTCGACCAAGACCCTGGACATGCACATCTCGTGGCTGCGCCGCAAGCTGGGGGACGACGCCAACCAGCCTTCCTACATCACGACCGTCCGGGGCGTTGGGTTCCGGTTCGAACGAGACTGACACGACCTTGGGTTCGACGCGCTTGCCGGTCGACCGCCCCGGGGGTCGGACGGACGTGAGGTGACATGCGCAGGCGGATGGTTTTCTCCACCCTGGTGGTGACCGTCATCGCCGTCATGCTGCTCGGGCTGCCCCTGGGTGCGCTCACCTACAAACTGGTGCACGACGAGGCCAGTCGGCAGCTTGAGGGCGAAGCCGAGCTGATCGGTGTCGAGAGCGACAACATGCTCGAGCGCCACGGTGAGATCGACCTGGCGGGGTTCGACCGGGAGCACCCGGACCGGTTCGTGCTCATCACGCCCGCGGACGGGCCGGCGGTGACCGCGGGCGACCCTGCCCTGAACCCGGAGTCCGCGGACTCCCCGCCGCTGATCAAAGCGTCCATCACCACCAGCGATCTCACCCGGGTTGAGGTGTGGAGCAGCAGCGAGGACGTGCAGGAGAGCGTGGTCCGGGCCTGGCTGGGGATCGCCTCGCTGTCCCTGCTCGCGATCGGGGTCGCCGTGGGTCTATCGATGTTCCAGGCCCGCAGACTCACCCTGCCGCTGGTGGACCTTGCGGCCACCGCCGAACGCCTCGGTTCCGGGGTGACCACACCGTGGGGCCATCGCTACGGCATCCCGGAGGCCGACCGCGTCGCCGAGGTGCTGGACCGCAGCGCCGAACGCATCGCCGGCCTCATCGCCACCGAACGCCACTTCGCCACCGACGCCTCACACCAGCTGCGCACCCCGCTGACCGCGCTCACCATGCGGTTGGAGGAGATCATCGCCGAAGCCAACAACCCCGAGGTGGTCCGTGAGGAGGGCGAGGCGGCCCTGGCCCAGACCGAACGGCTCGTCGAGACCGTCGAAAGCCTGCTCGGCCGCGCCCGCAAGAGCCAGAACCCGGAGGTGGAGCCGGTGGAGCTCGACCCGGTCCTCAACCACCTCCAGGAGGAGTGGTCCCCGGTCTTCCACCAGGAACAGCGCAGGCTCCTGGTGACCGGCGACCCAGGACTGACCGCCATGACCGTTCCCACCGACCTCGCCCAGATACTGGCCACCCTGGTGGAGAACGCCTACAAGCACGGCGCGGGGACCGTGACCATTCGCCGCCTCGACACGGGCCAGTCCGTGCGCATAGAGGTCAGCGACGAGGGCGAGGGCGTCCCCGAGCACCTGTCCGGGCGGATCTTCGAGCGCGAGGTCAGCGGGGGAGGCGGCACCGGCCTGGGGCTGGCCCTGGCCCGCCACATCGCCGAGTCCGAGGGCGCCCGCGTCGAGCTCGTGCAGACCAGGCCGACCACTTTCGCCCTGTTCCTACCCGCCGGAGCGGGCGGGCTGTCGAAAATGACCGGACCGGTCTAGGTTTACGCCGAGGCGTTCGCCGGGCCACCGGCCCGACCGCACGGCCCGTGCCGGGGCTTCCCCTCGCGGACCGCACAGGCCTGACACGCACTTGACCCGCGGCGGAGGCCGGAGTGCGTATCTTCGGGTTCAGAGCGTGTTACGCCGACACCAGCGAGAGCATCCGCGGAACACTCCCGGGGACACCCGCATCCAGGGGGACGTATGTCTGGATCTGAGCCCGTTGGCCCGTTGCCGGGTCCTAGCGACCTGATCGACGGCCTGCGCCGCGCGATGGCTGCCGTGGAGGCGCATGCCGGTGGTGTCTACCTCTGGGACCCGGAGTCCTCCGCGCTGCGCATGGCCGTCCTCGTCGGCATGCCGCCCGACCTCCTGCACGCCTGGTACACGGTCAGCCCCGACACGGCTCTGCCCGTAACCGACGCGATCCGCACGAACGGCCTGATCTGGGTTCCCGACAGTGCCGGCGTCGCCCGCAGCTACCCGAGGATCGCGCTGGTACTGCCCTACGACGTCTCGATCGGCTCCTACCCGATCGGTGACCGGGACGCGGTCCACGGCGCGCTGTTCGTCATCGGGCGTTCCAGGCAGACCCCGGAGGTCCCCGAGGAGGGGGTGCGCGAGTTGGACGGCGCCGCCCGGGAACTCGCGAGGGTGCTGGAACGCTCCCGCGAGCTGGGGGCCCCGATCGTTCCCCCGAAAACCCCGCTCATCCCGGACCCGCCGCACAGCTCCCGCACTCCCGTAGCCGGTTTCACCGAGATGGTGGAACGCCTACCCCAGGGGCTTTGCGCGCTCGATACCAACGGGCGCTTCACCGTGGTCTCGGAGACCGCCTCCGAGCTCATGGAGGCGCCGAGCGGGGCACTGGTGGGACGGACTCCGTGGGCCGCGCTGCCGTGGCTGAACGACCCCGCCTACGAGGACCGCTACCGGGCGACCGTGTTCAGCCGGGTGCCCTCGCACTTCGTGGCGCTGCACCCCCCGGACCGCTGGCTTTCCTTCCGTCTGTACCCCGACGACACGGGGGTCACCGTCGTCATCACCCCGACGGAGGTCGACTGGACGGACGCCGGGACGGAGAGCGGGGAGGACGCGCCCCGCTCCCCTACCAGGACGGGCTTCCTCTACCACGTGCTGCACTTGGCCTCGGCGCTCACGGAGGCCGTCGGTGTGACCGACGTGGTACGGATCGTCGCCGAAGAGATCATGCCGACCTTCGGCGCCTCGGCCCTGGCCCTGTTCGGGCACGACCAGCGGCGCCAGCGGCTGCTCCTGCTCGGACAGCAAGGGTTCGACCCGGACTTCCTGGAGCTCCTGAACGAGAGCACCTCCCGTACCCGCGCCCCCGTCGCGCGGACCACCGTCACGGGGGTGCCGGGCTTCTTCCGGTCCGCTGGCAACCTCCGCTCCGCCTACCCCGACCCGGGCGTCCATATCCAGGACGGCCTGGAAGGCTGGGCCTTCCTCCCGCTGGTCGCCTCGGGTCGGACGACCGGCACGTGTGTGCTCGCCTTCACCGACCAGCACACGTTCTCCGTGCAGGAGAGGGGCGTCCTCACCGCGCTGGGCGGCCTGATCGCCCAGGCACTGGAGCGGGCCCGCCTGTACGACTTCAAGCTCGGCCTGGCACACGGGCTCCAGGACGCGCTGCTCCCCCGGTGGACCCCACAAGTGCGCGGACTCTCCGTGGCGACCCGGTACCTGCCCGGGACCGACGGTATGGACATCGGCGGCGACTTCTACGACCTCATACCCCTGGGTGGGAACGCGGGCGCGGCCATCGGCGACGTCCAGGGACACAACGTCTCGGCCGCGGCGCTCATGGGGCAGCTCCGCACCGCCCTGCTGGCCTATGCCACGACTTCGGACGAGGGGCCCGGCGCTGTGCTGCGGCGGGTGAACCAGCTCCTGTGCCTGATGGAGTCGGAACTGTTCGCCTCCTGCCTCTACCTGTGCCTGGATCCCGCGACGGGCAGGGTAAGCATGGCCAATGCCGGTCACCCCTCCCCGATCCTGGCCGATGAGTCCGGGGGGCGTGTCCTGCCCGCTCCGGACGGCCTCCTGCTCGGCGTCGACGCGGAGGCCGACTACTCCGAGAGCGAGTTCACCCTCCACCCGGGGGCCACGCTGGCGCTGTACACCGACGGGCTGGTCGAAAGCCCCGGTGTGGACCTGGAGAGGGCCCAGCAAGACCTCGCCGACCGGCTCGCAGAGGCGTCCCGCAGACCGATCGACGAGGTCGTCGACGAGTTGACCCGGGCAGCGCTCTCAGAAACGCACCGCCGCGACGACATCGCGCTCATGGTGCTGCGCACCGAGACCTGGGAGGCGGCTCCCGCGCGTCCACGGACGCCGCCCCGGGACAGCCGCTAACCCCCAGCACCGGCGTGAGCGGTAGAACCCTGCCCGGCCGGAACCTCGCCTCGGACCACCAGGTCGCTCCACAGGCCGCGCACCCGCTCCAGGCCGTACACCGAGGTCACCTCGGCGCGGGCCCGATCGCTCTCCTCAGTAAACCGACCCTCCGAGACCGTGGCGTGGATCGCCTCGGCCATCACGACCGGGTCGTCGTGGATCCAGTGCGGGTCGTAGATGGTGTCCGACCCGGGCCACGGCAGCAGCGCGGGGACGCCGCCGGATGCCGCACACTCGGCAGGTGCCAGGTGGAAGGACTCGTCGTCGCTGGTGGAGAGGACGAACCCCACCCGGCGCAGCCAGGTGGCCACATCCGGGCCGAAGCCGTCGAAGATTACCCCGGAGGCCAGCTGTTCGTCACGCTGGATGCGCCGGTAGACCCGCTCGAAGTAGGCGCGCTCCTCGGGTCGGTTCCAGATCCACCAGTACTCCCACGGCTGTTTAGTCTTGACCGACAGCGTGTAGCGCGGGTCCATCCGGCGCAGTTCCGAGAGCACGTCCAGGCCGCGGTCCAGACGTTTGCGCGAAGGCGCGATGCCGATCATGCCCAGCGAGTACTCGGCCCCGGCGAGCTTGGGCCGGTCGAGTTGGCGGTCGTCCACCCAGTTGGGCAGGACCACGACCTTGTCGGCGGGCCAGCCGGTCAGTTCGCGGGTGAGGTCGGCGTAGTGCGGGCTCACGCACACCACCGCGTCGACCTTGCCGATGTCCAGTCGGCGCGGCCACTCGGCGTACAGCTCGAAGCGGTGCAGGCGGACGATCAGCCGCTGGTCGGGGCGCTTCCACTTGGCGTAGAACAGGGCGTTGGGCCCGCACCACTCGCAGATGACGACGTCGGCCCAGCCGGCGAGTTCCCGGGACCGGTACTGGTCGTGGGTGCTCAGCCCCTCCCACTCGTCGATGCGCACGTCGAGGCCGGGCAGGGAGTCCAGGTACTCGGCCAGGCGGGTGAAGAACTTGAGGTCGTGGCCGGCGATGACCACCTTGAGCGGTCGTTCGGGGTCGGCGCCCGCGGGGGCGGCCGGGATCGTCTCGGCCAGGTAGCCGCGCAGGCGTTCGGCGGCCCGCTCCAGGGTGTGCTCGGCCGCGGCTGCCCGGCAGCGCTCGGCGGCCTCTGCGTACACGGCGCGGTCGTGGTAGGCGCGGGCGATCACCGCGGCCACCGAGGCAGTGTCCTCACCGGCGAAGAGCGGGTAGTCCGCGCCGAGCAGCGCCTCATGCATCGGGGTGCGGTTGAGCACCACCGGCAGGCCAAGGGCGCCCAGTTCCAGGACCTTGGTGGACAGCTCCAGGCTGGCGTCCATGTCGGGGTCGCGCCAGGACAGTCCGAAGTCGCATTCGGCGGACTGGCGGAGCGCGTCGGCCCGGGCCATACCGCCGCGCCAGTCCACGTTCGGGGTGCTCTCCAGGGCCTTGCGCATGCGCTTGGCCCAGTCGGCGGGTTCGGCGTGGATCTTGTCGCCGATCATCACTAGTTCGGAGTCGACTCCAAGGCGGGAGAGCTCCTCGGGGAGCCCGGTCATCTCCAGGGTGTTCCAGCGGGGCGCGAACTTTCCGGTGTAAGCCAGCCGAGTGCGGGCGTGGGTCTGGCCGTCGGCGGCGACGCCCTCGGGCACCGCGGCGACCGGCGGGAAGAGCACCGAACGGCCGCAGGCGGCGGGCACCGTCGACTCCAGGAACGCGCGCAGCTCCTCGGTCTGGCAGAGCACGAACCGGGAGGCCAGAGCGATGTCGGTGAGTTCGGCGGTGGCCGTGGCGGTGAGTTCGCCGACGCTGTGCGGGAAGTCGGTGAGGTAGGTCCACAAGCGTCCGGCCAGGGCCTCCTCCTGGGCAGCCAGTCCGGCCAGGCGGCGGCCCCGCACGACCACGAGGTCGAAGGGTTTGCGGGCGTGCAGCCTGCCCATGAGCTCCACGGCCTGCTCGGGCGTGAGCCCTCGCGGACCGAGGTCGGACAGCATCTTCTCCTCGTAGGGACGGACCAGCCGAACCCCGGGGGTCTCGGTAAGGGGCGCCGTGAGCCGGTCGGTGCGCACCTGAGCCTTGAGCAGCAGGGTGACCTCGCATCCGGCCGCGGCCAGGGCCTGCGCCATCGACTGCGCCCAGATCGCCGAGCCGTCAATGATGTTCAGGTCCACGTCCCCGTACAAGAGTGCGCGCGGAGGAGGTGTGCTCACGTTCTTCCCTTCGGATGCTGATGGGTGGCCCACGGAGGACTTTCGGGAGGGCGACGGATGGCTGTTCACCCGACCGCACCCGTCGAGGCGTCGGCGTGGGTGGGGCCCTCGTTGTCGCCGTCGGCCCCGGTCCCGTGGTCGGGGCCCAGGGCCAGCAGGCGAGTGCCGCGCCGGTTCCACTCCGCCGGGGGCCAGCCGCGCCGCAGCAGCTCGGTGCGGGCGAGTTCAGGGGTGACCGAGGTGACGAAGACATACTGCCGTCCCCCCGTGTCGCGGTCGAAGAAGCCCCGCTCCCCCGCCCCGGCCACTGCCGCGCCGCCGGTCGCCGCGCTGTCCGCGCCTTCGGGGGTGTCCGGGGTGCCGACGGCGTCGGCATCCGAGCACTCGGCGGCGCAGGCGAGGTCGGCGAGCCGGTGGCGGCCGACCGGCCCAGTCCACAGGTGTGACCAGGGCGAAGTGGCGCGTTCGGCCAGGGCCGCCCAGTGCTGCGGCGGGAAGCCGCCCACCTGGGAACAGGTCTGGTCCCGGGTGAGTTCCTCCGGGGTGTCGGGCGCGGTGGAGCGGACCGTGCGCACGGTCAGCCCCTCGGCGCGCAGGCGCTGGACACCGGGCATCCGGGCGGCGGTGTCGGGCACGACCAGTTCGGCTGGGCGCAGCCGGGAACCCAGAAGGTCCTCGGCCAGGCGTTCGGCGTCGGCCTCGGAGGCCGGGTCGGCCAGGACCGCGACGCCGCGGCCGCTCAGCGGGAGTTCGGTGCCGGGGGTGCCCGCCGCGAAGTCGAGGCCGTGCAGGAGCGCGGCCAGGCGGACCGGGGCGGCCTCGTCGAGGAACACCTGCCGGAGCATGGCGCGCACCTCGCGGGGGGTGGGCTGTTCCGCGCGCAGCCGGGGCACGCTGACGGCGAGGTCCTCGCTGTCGGGCAGGGGCACGGCCGGGTGCGTGATGACCCGGGTGCCGCAGGCCCAGGCCCGGCGGCGCAGGCGCAGGTTGCCGTGGCCGGACTCGGGGATCACGGCGACGTTGGCGGCGCGCAGGGCGTCGGGCAGCCCCGGGGAGTCGGCGTCGACCACGCCCACGCCGAGGTCCTGGAGGACGTCGGGGACCGGTTGGTCGGGTGCGGTGCGCACGAAGACCGCCTCGGGCCCGGAGACGAGTTCGGCGGCAACGGGGTTGTACAGGTGCAGCGGCACCCCGGCGTCACCCTTGTGTACGCGGTCGAAGCCGAGCTGGCGCAGGGCGGGCGGGGCGGGCGCGTCGTCGAGCAGGACCGTGGGAATGCCGCGGGCGGCCGCGGACTCCAGGACCCAGTGCAGAGCGCGGGTGCGGTCGACGGCGGCGGGGTCGCCCGCGTGCGCCCAGGGTGACCCGGGCGCGGCCGCCGAGGAGGACACCAGGAGCAGGTCGACGTCGACGGCGTCCATGACGATCTGGGCGTCGTGCGGGCGCAGCGGCACCGAGCGCAGGTAGGGGTCGACGGCCTTCTCCACGGCCGGGCCGAGGACGGTGGCGACGACCAGCAGGTCCTCACGACCGCCGCTGAGCCCGGTGAGGAGGCGGGCCTCCTGGCGTTCGGCGTCGAAGGAGCGGACGGGTTCGACCCGGCGGCGTGCGGTGTGGTTGGTGCTGCCGCTGCGCCGCCAGAGCCGGTAGAGGTCGCGCGGGAGCTTGACCAGAGAGCGGCCGGGGCGCTTGGCCGCGGCGGTGAGCGCCCGGCCCACCTGGAGTGATGTGGAGCCCTCGAGCGAGGCCAGGCGGGCCTGGGCTTCCTGGAGCTGGGCCTCGCGCTCGGCAAGGGCTTGCCGAAGCTGTTCGGTCTGGCTCTGTTCACGCCGTTTCACGGTCTGCCACCTTGTGCTCGGTTCGAAAAACCTCGGGTCGGGGCACCGCTGTGCCCGTCGGTCGGTCCAGGTGCCCGGGGGCGCCCGTGCGGATGGGGTTCGGGACCTCGACCATTCCGGTCACCGGGACCACTGGGTGAGGACGGAGGCGATACGCTCCCCGGAACGGCCGTCCCACAGCGGCGGTACGTCGCCGATCCGCTCTCCGGTGTGGCCGTCCAGGACCTTGGTGAGGGTCGGCAGGAGGTCGGCCTCGGTAACCAGCTGGTTAGTGCCGTGGGTGATGGTGACCGGGCGTTCGGTGTTGGGGCGCAGGGTAAGGCAGGGGACCCCGAGGATGGTGGTCTCCTCCTGGACGCCGCCGGAGTCGGTGACCACGGCGGCGGCGCCGCGGGTGAGCGCGACGAAGTCGAGGTAACCGAGCGGTTCGAGCAGACGCACCCTCGGGTGGTCCCCCAGTCCGGCGGCGTCGAAGGCGGCCTTGCCGCGCGGGTGCACGGGCATGACGACGTCGGTGAGGTCGGCGATCTCGTGCAGGCGCTCGGTGAGGCGGGCGACGTTGGCGGGGTCGTCGACGTTCGCGGGCCGGTGCAGGGTGGCCGCCACGTAGCGTTCCGGCAGGTCGAGGCGGGCGCGCAGGGCGTCGGCGTCGAAGCGGTCGAGGTTGCCCAGGAGGGTGTCGATCATCGGGTTGCCGACGAGGTGGACGCGGTCCGGGGAGACGCCCTCCGCGGCCAGGTGACCGACGGCCTCGGGGCTGGTCGCGAACAGCACGTCGCTGAGCTGGTCGGTGACGCGCCGGTTGACCTCCTCCGGCATGGTGTTGTCGAAGGAGCGCAGGCCCGCCTCGACGTGCGCGACGGGGATGCCGAGCTTGGCGGCGACCAGAGCGGCGGCGATGGTGGAGTTCACGTCGCCGTAGACCACGACCATGCCGGGGGTGTTGGCGGTGAACTCCTTCTCCAGACCGACCATGAGGGCGGCAGTCTGAGCGGCGTGCGAGCCCGAGCCGACGCCGAGGTCGACGTCGGGGGTGGGCAGGCCGAGGTCGCGGAAGAAGACGGCGGACATGCGGTCGTCGTAGTGCTGACCGGTGTGCAGGACCGTCTGGTGCGCGCCCCGCCCGCGCAGGGCGGCCACGACCGGCGCGGCCTTCACGAAGTTGGGGCGGGCCCCGACCACGTGGACGATCCCGGTGTCCTGGCTGCCAAGAGGGGCACTCGTTGCCACGGCTGCTTCCTTCTGCTTCTGGTGGGGTGACTGCTGTGCTGGTGTAAGTCGGATGACGGCTGGGCGGGTCGGGGTCGGTCATGCGGCACGCGGGTCAGGTGACGGAGTTCCTTGCCCCAGCCGTTCCGTCCGTGTCGCCGTGGTGTCACCACCTGGCCACGTCCACGTGGTTGTGTGACTGACCGTGGATGACTCCCAGATTCCCGAACCCCGTGTTCCGCGTCCGCGTGTCCTGTGGCCGAGGGCGGTGACCTTCACCGCGTCCCTGGCCTGGCACCATCTGCGCTCCGATCCCGCTCGCCTGCCGCTGCTGGCGCCCCGGCTGCTGCCCGGCCCCGTACGGGGTGCGGCCCGCACCGTGGCGGCCCGCTCGGGTGCCCTGCCGCGCGCCTACGCCCTGTGGGACCAGGGGCGACGCGAGGAGGCACGCGGGGTGCTGCTGTCCGCGGCCGGTGGCGCCTCGCCCCGCAAGGTGGGGCGCCTGGTCGCGGCGGCTCTGGCTGCCGGGGACGCAGACACCGCGCGTGAACTGGTCGAACGCATCCCGCCGGGGCCGCATCGGACTACGGCGGAGCACCGGACGGCCCTGGCCACGGGGCGCGCCGTCCCCGCGTCCCCGTCCGTTTCGCCTGACCGTCACGGGTTCACGTTAACCCGCGATGCGCCAACGCGGCCTGACGACACGGTGAACGCTCAGCGACCGGCGCGGACGGCCGGTGAGGCGGCCGGTACGACCCCCGGGGCGGACGATGACAGGACTTGGCGGGTGGCCTCGGAGCGGGTGGCCTCGGATCCGGCCAGGCCCGGGGCGGGGGTGCGAGTCCTGCACCTGGTCACCAACGCGTTGCCGCACACCAACGCGGGCTACACCCAGCGCACGCACAAGATCGCGGTCGCGCAGCGTGAGGCCGGGATGGATGTACACGTGGCCACCCGGGCCGGGTATCCGCTGACCAAGGGGAAGCTGGACGCGCGCACGCTGGTGCGCGTGGACGGGATCCCCTATCACCGGCTACTGCCCTGGGCGGCGCCCAGGGACCACGTCGAGGAGCTGGAAGCCGGGCTGCGGCTGGCGTCGAAGCTGGTGGAGGCGCTGCGCCCGGACGTGCTGCACGCGGCGAGCAACCACCACAACGCGCGGCTGGCGCTGGAGCTGGGGCGCCGGTACGACATCCCGGTTGTTTACGAGGTGCGGGGTTTCCTGGAGGAGTCCTGGCTGTCCCGGGACCCCTCCCGGAGTGTGGACGACGCCTTCTACCGGGCCGAACGCGCGAGCGAGACCGAGTGCATGCTCGCCGCCGACCTCGTGGTGACACTCGGGGAAGCCATGCGCGCCGACATCGAGGCACGCGGGGTGCCCCGGGAGCGACTGCTGGTGGTGCCCAACGCCGTGGAGGCGTCGTTCCTGGAACCGCTGCCCCCGGGGGGCGGGGTTCGGGAGGGGCTGGGCATCGGCCGGGAGGAGTTCGTGGTCGGCACCACCACCAGCTGCTTCGGTTACGAGGGGCTGGAGGTGCTCCTGGACGCGGTGGCGTCCATGCGCGCGCAGGGCGAGTCCGCGCACGCGCTGATCGTCGGTGACGGGCCGGAACTGGCCACGCTGCGCGATCGCGCCGAGCGGCTCGGGCTGGCCGGTGCGGCGCACTTCCCGGGGCGGGTCCCCGCCGACCGGGTCCGGCACCACCACGCCGCCCTGGACGTGTTCGCCGTCCCACGGCTCGATGAACGGGTGTGTCGGTTGGTGACGCCGTTGAAACCGGTGGAGGCTATGGCCGGTGGGCTTCCTGTCGTCGCGAGTGACCTCCCGGCACTGCGAGAGATCGTGGAACCGGGGGTGTCTGGTGAGTTAATTCCGGCTGGCGAATCGGCCTGTCTAGCTGATGTGCTGACAAAACTCGCTTACAGTCATGAAAAGCGGACGTCCTACGGCCGAGCAGGTCAGGAGCGTGTCGGCGCCAAACGAACGTGGACCCAGGCCGTATACCGCTACAACCAGGCGTATCGGGTTCTTATTCGAAAAATGTCCGGACCAGGCCAGAATCCGTAACCGAGGTCAACGTCTGCCTAGACTCGGACGTCCAGTACTCCGAATGGCAGCCCCACGGCAAACCTCGAATATTTACGCCCGTTCACGAAATGAATGCGAGTGTGACCACGAAGTGGATGCCGCAGCCTCCAACCCAACCACTGTCCCCGAGCAGAGCTCTAGCTCGGCCAGCGACCTCGTCGTCCTCGGCCTCGGTTACGTCGGTCTACCTCTGGCGGCCGAGGCCGTCTCAGCAGGACTGAGGGTGACCGGTTTCGACGTCAGCACACGAGTGGTCGACGGTCTCAACAAAGCCGTGTCGCACATCGACGACCTGTCCTCCGATGACGTCAACTCGATGCTGGACCAGGGGTTCAGCGCAACCACGGATCCGGCGTGCCTGGCCACGGCGCACACCATCGTCATCTGCGTGCCCACCCCGCTCTCCCCCGAGGGCGGACCGGACCTGGGCGCGGTCACGTCGGCTTCCAAGGCCATCGCCGCCCACCTGTCCCCGGGGACCCTGGTGATCCTGGAGTCCACCACCTACCCGGGCACCACCGAGGAGGTCGTGCGGCCGCTGCTGGAGGAGTCCGGTCTGGTCGCCGGGGCCGACTTCCACCTGGCCTTCTCGCCCGAGCGCATCGACCCGGGCAATGCGACCTTCGGCGTGGCCAACACCCCGAAGGTGGTCGGCGGGCTCACCGAGGAGTGCGGGGAGGCGGCCGCCGCCTTCTACGAGCACTTCGTGAACACCGTGGTCCGCACCCGCGGCACCCGCGAGGCCGAGATGGCCAAGCTGCTGGAGAACACCTACCGGCACGTCAACATCGCCCTGGTGAACGAGATGGCCGTGTTCTGCCAGGAACTGGGCATCGACCTGTGGGACTCGATCGCGGCGGCGGCCACCAAGCCGTTCGGTTTCCAGGCGTTCTATCCCGGTCCGGGTGTGGGCGGTCACTGCATCCCCATCGACCCGAACTACCTCTCCTACAAGGTCAAGACCCTCGGCTACCCGTTCCGGTTCGTCGAGCTGGCCCAGGAGATCAACGGGCGGATGCCCGCCTATGTGACCCAGCGCGCCCAGGAGCTGCTCAACGACTCCGGGCTCGCCCTTTCGCGGTCCAAGGTCCTGTTGCTGGGCGTGACGTACAAGGCCGACATCGCCGACCAGCGTGAGTCGCCCGCCCGCCCGGTGGCCCGCAAGCTCGCTGCCAAGGGCGCCACGCTCACCTACCACGACCCGCACGTGGAGTCCTGGCAGGTGGACGGGGTGGACATCCCGCGCTCGACCGACCTGGAGCAGGCGATGGCCGACGCCGACCTGACCATCCTGCTCACCGACCACAGCGATTACCGGCCCAAGCTGCTCACCGAGTACGCGCGACTGCTCCTGGACACCCGGGGCGTCCTACGCCGGTCCGAGCCGGAGTCCGAGTCCGTGGCCGAGATTCCGACCCAGGTCCGCCGCCACGTCCAGCGCGAAGGCTTGCAGACCCTCTAGCCTCCGCTTCGGGGACTGCCAGGTCTGCGCGGCCCCGCACAGCCGCGCACAAGGCCGAACACAAGGCACGTCGACCCGGACGCCAGACGGCGTTCGGCGGCGTGCCTTCGCGCGTTCACCGTCGCCCAACCGAAGGTTCACCCGAATCACCCCCCGTGTCCACTCGGCTTTCCTCAGTGTGTTTCCGCAGGTGAATACCGTGTCGTGCAGCTGATACCGCGCCTTCAGAGCGGATCATCGAATACGGACCAGTAATACCAAACGGTGACACACGTAGGTGATCTCGATGCACGCGCTTGTGGCCACGATTGTGCACCACCCCGAGGACGCCCGGATCCTGCACCGCCAGATCCGAGCGCTCGTGGACGCCGGACACACTGTGACCTATGTGGCTCCGTTCCGGGAGTGCGGGGTGATCCCCTGGGACCAGGTGCGCGCCGTGGACGTGCCCCGTGCCTCCGGCCGCGACCGGATGTCCGCCATCCAGGCGGCCCGGGCCGTACTGGCCAAGCTGGCCCCGCAGGCCGACCTCCTGCTCTTCCACGACCCGGAGCTGCTGCTGGCCCTGCCCGCCAAGCGCCCGGTGACGGTGTGGGACGTCCACGAGGACACGCCCGCCGCACTGCTCACCAAGCCGTGGGTCCCACAGCCGCTGCGCCGCCCGATCGGCAGTGTGGTGCGCGGCTTCGAACGCCGCGCCGAACGCCGGATGCGCCTGATCCTCGCCGAAGAGGGGTACCGGCCGCGTTTCAGGGGCGACCACCCGGTGGTGCCCAACACCACCGACGTCCCCGAGGTACCACTCCGCCCGCCGGGCGACGACCGGGTCGTCTACCTGGGCCAGCTGTCCAGGGCCCGGGGCGCCCACGACCTGATCGAGATGGGCCGCCAGCTGCGCGACCACGGGGTTCGCCTGGAGGTGATCGGCGGCGCCGACCACGAAACCCGTCCGCTGCTGCGCGAAGCCCACCAGGAGAACGCGCTGCACTGGTACGGCTTCGTGCCCAACGACCGGGCCCTGCGTATGGCCGCGGGCGCGCTGGCCGGGATCAGCCTGCTGCACGACACCGACAACTACCGGCACTCCCTTCCCACCAAGGTCGTGGAGTACATGGCCCACGGGCTGCCGGTCGTCACCACACCGAACCCGATGGCCGCGGCTCTGGTCGCCAAGCGCCCGGAGGGCCCGGCCGGGACAGTGGTGCCCTTCCAGGACCCCGCGGCGGCCGCCTTGGCGGTACTGGAACTGCGCCGCGACGAGGCGCTGCGCCACGAGTACGCCCGCACCGGACACCACATCGCGCAGACCTCGTTCCACTGGCCGGTGCAGGCGCGGCTGTTCGTGAAGAAGCTGGAGGAGTGGGTGGCCGAGGCCAACAGCCCCGCACCCAGGATCCCCCGCCCGCGCGCTCCCCGCCAGGGAGGACGCAGACGCAGCGCGTTCAGCGAGTAACTCGGGGCCGTGAAGCAGCTCACATATTGTTTGTGTGGAAATATCTTCCCAGTCAACTAGGTTGGGACCGGTAGTCGTCCTCCGACGGCTCCCACCACCCGCACGAGCACCGCCGAGGTTTCGCCATGACTGACACCCTGGTCCTGCACAAGGACGCCCAGGACCTGCTGTTCCGTAGCGCCCGCACCGCCAACACCTTCACCGACGAACCGGTGACCGACGAGCAGCTGCGCGCCATCTATGACCTGGTCAAGTACGGCCCCACGGCGATGAACAACCAGCCGCTGCGCGTCACCGCCGTCCGCTCCCCCGAGGCCCGCGAGCGCCTCGTCAAGCACATGGCGGGCAACAACGCCCCCAAGACCTCGACGGCCCCGCTGGCCCTGGTCCTGTCCGCGGACAGCTCCTTCCACGAGCACTTCCCGAAGACCTTCCCGGTCATGCCGGACGCGCGCGACAACTTCGCCGGCATGCCGGTCGAGGCCCGCGAGTCCATGGCGCTGCAGAACGCCTTCCTCCAGGTCGCCTACCTGATCATGGGCGTGCGCGCCGCCGGTCTGGCCGCCGGCCCGATGACCGGCTTCGACGCCGAGGGCGTCCGCAAGGAACTCTTCGGCGAGGACTCGACCCAGACACCGGTCGTCGTCATGAACATCGGCAAGCCGGGCCCCGACGCCTGGTTCGACCGTCTGCCGCGGCTGGACTACGAAGAGGCCGTCACCGAGATCTGATCCCGGAACAGCCGTGGAGGGGGCGGGCGCCGCGCGGCGCCCGCCCTTCCTTGTTCGGGTCAGTCGGTGTCCGCGGTCGGGCTCAGGAGCAACATGCAGACGTCGTCGTCGTAGGAGTGGCCGCGCAGGGCCGAGGACAGCAGTTCGTCGGCGGCCCGCTCCGGGTGACCGCCCGTTCGAAAGGCGGTTCCGAAGCCCTCCGCCAGACGGGCGATGCCGTCGTCGATGGACTCCCCACGGCGTTCGACCAGGCCATCGGTGTACAGCAGCAGTGCTCTGCCCGGCGGAATCTCCACGCGGTGGTCGGTGTGGGTGAGGTCGACGGGGAGGCCCAGCATGCCGCCCGATGGCATCTCGATCGGGGTGGCCTCGCCCGGCGCTTTGCTCAGCAGCGGTGGCGGGTGCCCGGCCGAGGCCATGGTCACCTCGGAACCGCCCTGTCGGAAACGGATGATGACGGCCGTGGCGAACAGGTCCGGTTCCAGACGGTCGAGCAGCCGGTGCAGGAGCCCAAGAAGGGCGGCCGGGCTGCGCTCGTCCACCGCGTAGGCGCGCAGAGCGGTCCGCAGCTGGCCCATGGTGACCGCGGCGTGGATACCGTGCCCGGTGACGTCCCCGACCACGCCGATGTACTCGCCGTCATCCAGGGGGAAGACGTCGTACCAGTCCCCGCCCACGTTCATGCCGTCCTCGGCGGGGAGGTAGCGGGCGGTGAGTTCCAGTCCGGGGACCCGGGGCAACTGGGTGAGCATGGCCCGTTGGAGCGCGGAGGCGGTGTCGCGCTCGTGCTCGAAGCGCTGGGCGTTGTCCAGCGCCGAGGCGACCCGGCGGGCGAGCTCGCCCAGCATCAGGCTGTCGTCCTCCACGTCGGCGACGCGGTGCAGCACCATGGCCCCAAGCGACTCGGAGGGCAGCAGTAAGGGGAAGGCCGTGCCACGCACTCCGTCGCTCTTGGGCTCGCCGTCCACGGGAAGGCGCTCACTCACCGCGCGGACGACCTCGGCCGGAGGTTCCTGCGTGTCGGAGCCGCCGAGGGCGACCAGGGTGTCGTCCTCGGCGCACACCCAGAGGTCGACCGCCAGCGCGTACGCCGGAACGAGGAGTTTCTCCAGGCGCCCGTAGATCTCCGGGCGCTGGAGAGTGGTCATGAGCTGGGCGCTGGCCGCTGACAGAAAGGTCAACCGGTTGCGTGCGCTCTCGGCCTCGTCCCGCGCCGCGCGCTCGGCACGCAGCAGACGACGCTGCTCGTCGCTGGCCTGGGCGAGTTCTGCGTGCAGTGCCAGAACACCCTGGTTGGTCTCCTCCAGCTCCCTCTGGTGCGAGGCGAGTTCGTCGGCTCGCTCACGGGCCAGGCGGGCCACCCGCAGGTGGCGGCGGTCGTCGGCCAGCTGCTGGACGGACAGTAGTTCGACTTCGGAGACGTCCTTCGCGGGACCTTCCCTTCCCTGCCCAGGCCTCGGCAGGGGGCTCTCGAGGTTCAGGGTCCCGACCCAGGCCTGCGCTTCCCGTCCGTCCCCCGCGACGGTGACCCGCAGCACGCGGTGGTCGCTCGACACTTCCAACCGCACCTCACCGGGCCGACCGGACTCCACCTGGTCCAGCGCGCGCTCAGTGGTGACGGACAGGAACTCCGCCGCGGCGTCCGGGGCGTGCGGGGCCGCTCGCAGGATGTGCCCGATACGCGCGCGGGCCAGAGCCACGTCCACCGGGGAGCGGACGGCTTCACACAGGAGATGGTGACTCATACCGTCTTCCCCTCGAAGCGTTCGGTGTGCAACACGACAGCGACGGCGGTGTCGTCCCGCAGGGGGCGGGCGGCACTGCCCGCGTCACGGAAGACCCGTCCGGCGATCAGCGCGGCGTCATGGTTGAGCAGGCGCTCGACCCCGTCGGGGGACCAGCGGCTGGGAAGCCCATCGGTGTAGAGCACGAGGAGGTCGCCCCGGTTCCACACCCGGCGAAGCGGTACCGGGGTGCGCAGCCCGAACGCACCGACGATGCCGGGCTGGGAAAGCAGGGTCTCCCAGCGCCCACCGCTGTACAGCCGGGCGCTCACGTTACCGACCCCGCAGAAGGTCAACCGGTGGGCCGACTCGTCGATGTCGGCGATGGCCAGGGCGGCGCCCCGGGTGGACCGCAATTCGGTGTGCAGCAGACGCAGCAGTGCCTCGGGGGGCTCCCCGGCCTGACGTCGCACCGTGCTGGCGGCGGTGTCGCTGGCCTCCGCCGCCGCGGGCCCGTGCCCGAGGCCGTCAGCGAGCATGACAGTGCGGTGTCCCGAGCCGCTGCGGAAAGCCAGTCCGTCGCCGGACTCGGGACGACCGCCGAGCGGCAGGTGCAGGCCTCCGGTGATGGCGGGACCGACGAACAGGGCGCTGTGCTCGGGCGCGGCGATGCGGGCCAGGGCGAGGGTGCCCCGCCCGGGGGCGCTGTCGATCTCGAAGTGGTCGCAGGCCCGAGCGCAGGCGCCCAGTCCGCTGCCGAGCGAGCCTCCGGTGGAATAACCGTCGGCCATGGCCCCGGACACGTCGGGGATACCCGGTCCGTGGTCCAAGGCGAGGATCTGCAGAGCGCGGGCGTTGCCCCAGTCGTCGCGCGCCACCTCGGCGACGATCCGGCCCCCGCCCGCGTACTTGACCGCGTTGGTCGCCAGTTCCGTAGCGGTCAGGGCGGCGTCCGCGGCCCTGGCCGGTCCCAGGCCGGCCGCGGCGGCAGCTTCCTCCGCGGCCTCCCTGGCCCGGCGGACCAGTGTGGAGTCACCGACCGCCACGTCCCAGACCCTGGTCATCGGAGTCCATAGGGTGCGGGGCCCGACCACAGGGTGATGGTGACAGTGGTGCCCTCGCCCGGTTCCGTGTTCACCGAGAACTCATCGACCAGGCGCTTGGAGCCGCTCAGTCCCATACCAAGCCCTCCGGCGGTGGAGTAACCGTCACACAGCGCCTGTTCGACATCGCTGATGCCGGGCCCGTCGTCACCGAAGGTCAGGGAGAGCCCCTGGCGGCCCCGACTGTCGCAGACCTCGTCCATGGTGACGGTGCCCCCGCCGCCGTGGACGAGGGTGTTGCGGGCGAGTTCACTGGCCGCGGTCACCAGCTTGGTCTGCTGGACCAGGCCGAACCCGAGCTCCAGGGCCAGGGTGCGCACACGCTGACGCACGGTTATGAGATCGGCGTCACTGCGGACCGGAAGGCTGACGGTGGTGCGCTCATGGGTGCTCACGACGGTGTCCGATCGTTGCCCCTGGCGGCGGATCGGACACCGGTGTCCCGGATCTCGACCCCGAACCGGGAGGCCGCCTCGGTAACGTTTCGCGCGGTCTCCAAGCCGGGGAGGGTGAGCCCCAGCTCCACCAGGGTGATGGCGACGCCGGGACGCATGCCCACCAGCACAACCTGAGCGGCCAGCAGCCGGGCGCTGGCGGCCACCTCTGCCAGGACCCTGGCCAGGAAGGAGTCGACCATGTCGAGTCCGCTGATGTCGATGATGACCCCTCGGGCTCCGGTTCTGGACACGGTGAGGGTCACGTCCGTCCGCAGGTCGACGGCCGCGTTGTCGGGGAGCTCCCCCTGGATGCTGATGAGCAGGACGCCACCCAGGTCCAGAACGGGAACGGGGGATGATCCAGGCTGCACGGTTGTGGTCCGATCGGTCTGTCAGCGGCGGGGCACGAACCCCTGGTCCTTGTCGCTCTGCCGTTCCAGCGCCAGTTCCAGCGCGTCGGCGAGGGTGGCCCGGGTGGTGACCGGGCCGAGGTCGAGTCCTAGCTGGACGATGGTCTGGGCG
The DNA here is from genome assembly GCF_000340985.1 of Nocardiopsis valliformis DSM 45023. Taxonomy (NCBI): domain Bacteria; kingdom Bacillati; phylum Actinomycetota; class Actinomycetes; order Streptosporangiales; family Nocardiopsidaceae; genus Nocardiopsis; species Nocardiopsis valliformis. Next base: position 87,884 of record NZ_ANAZ01000025.1, on the reverse strand, counting down.
ATCGCGGGCCGGATGCCCGAGATCACGCAATCGGCCCCCATGAGGCGGGCGGAGGCGACGGTCTTCATCAGGTGCTGGGCGACGAGGGAGTCGACTGTGGGCACCCCGGTGATGTCGAGGATGGCCATGGTCGCGTTGTGCTCGACGACGGCCTCCAGGAGGTTCTCCATCACCACCTGGCTGCGGGCGCTGTCGAGCATGCCGATCAGGGGGACGGCCACCAACCGGTCCCAGAGCTTGATGACCGGGGTGGTCATCTCCATCAGCTGCTGGCGCTGGCGGTCTACGATGTCACGGTTCTCCTGGAGCGTGGTCTCGATGACCACCACTCTGAGAGTGGACAGAAGCTCGGTCCACAGGAGCCGGGCCCGGAGCGCGTCCGCCTCGTCCGTTTCAGCCGTCTCGCGCTCCAGGACCTCGACGGGGGCCGCACCGAGCGCTCCGACCTCGCGGTCGACCTGGCCGATGGAAAGCCCCGAGCGGGTCCTCGAGGCGCTCATCGCGGCCAATTGTTGCCGGATCGATCCGAAACCCGGAGCGTCGATGTCACCCACCCTGCCGCTCTCAGCCACCTGGGCCAGAGATTCGAGGACCGCGTGGCAGGCTTCCACCGCCTCATCCCTGGTGACGGTGAAAACCGCTTGGAAGAGCGGCAGGTCCGCCCAGCGCTGGGCGATCTGCTCGTTTCTCACCCTCAGAAGCCGCGCCACCGTCTGTGGCGCGTTCCCTGCCGGGGGGACTTCGGTCATGTGGATCCCATCGTTTTTTGGTTGCCGCCCGACAACTGTCTACCAGAAGGCCGCCGGAACTGTCGGTTGTCGACCCGGCCCCTCGCTCGGGAGGGATCCCCACCGAGGGCGAGCGGACCCGGCGCGCTCGGTGCCGGAGGTCAGCCCTTGCCCCACCAGTCGAGGCACACGACCAGGGCGTCATCCTCACTGGTCGAGCCCTGGCGGTAGTCGGTGAGGTTGCGCAGGATCTCCTGGGGCACTGAGGCCGCGGGGAGCAGCCGGGTCGAGAGGATCGAGCGCGCCAACGCCCGGGCACCGAAGAAGTCGGATCCGGGACCGTAGGCGTCAAAGACCCCGTCACTGACGAACACGAGCCGGTCCCCGCGCTGGACCATGAAGTGCTGCGCCGTGTAGATGGTGTCCTCCGCCATACCCAGCGGCATCTGGGCCTCGAAGGGGTAGTGGATCACCGTGTCGTCCCGCAACACGTACAGACGGGGCGATCCGGCATCGACCACCTCAACCTCTCCGGTGGCGGGATCGAAGGAGAGAAGGAGCACATCAAGGTAGCGCTCACCGGAGTGCTGGGCGTAGACGGCCTTGTCCGCGAGAGCGACCTGGTCGGCCAACGGGACCCCGGCCCGCCGGGCGTTGCGCAGGGCGTTGACGGCCAGGCTTGTCAGCAGGGACGCCTCGATGCCCTCCCCCATACCGTTGGTGACGCTGAGCAGGAGGCGGTCGCTCCCGGCCGACCAGTCGAAGTTGTCACCGTGGATGGCGTAGGCGGGCTCCAGCTGCGCCCCGAGGCTGTACTCGGGGCATTCATAGGCGCGGCCCGCCAGCAGGTCCCACTGCATCTCGGCTGCCAGGGTGAGGCGGTCGCGGCGCCGAATCTCCCGGTACAGGTCGGTGTCCCGTTCGGCGACGAGGAGTTCGTGCCCCAGGGTCCTCGCGATCCGCTCCAGTTCGCGGAGGACGCCTCGGTCCGGTTCGGCGGTGGGCAGCTCCACCACGAGAACACCCAGACGGTCTCCCCGCACACTCACCGGAAGACGAACGACCGATCGTCCGGCACCCGCGAACTTCTCCACCAGGCTCGTCTGGGATCCGAAGGCCCGGCCATCCACGCTGTTGAACAGCGAGTGCTGCCTGGGGTGCTCGTTCGGCTCGGTGACGTAACACAGTGCCGTCATTCCGTAGTCGGCCAACAGAAGATCCACTGCCAGCACGCTGTAATGCGCTCCCAAGGCACCGCGGAGCGCCGTCAGCAGTCCGTCGGGCTTGGCCTGTTGCAGGGCCCGTACGACCGCCTCGTAACCGTTCAAAGTCGTCAACCTGTGTTTTCTGTGCGGGATTCTCTGCGTGTCCACCGGGTTGTGGGCTGGACACGGTCGGCGGGCACGGAACCGGGCGTTCCGTTATGGTCTTGGAGATACCCGACTGCCGACCAAGGCACGGGTTCGACCCACAACCGTGATGTGGTGAGGCTGGAAAGTGAGTGCTGAATCGCAGGACAAGGCGTATGACGCCACCCGGATCGCCTCGGAAGCGACCGAGTTGGTCGAGGTGCTGTGGGGGCGGGGGCGCGCGGTGGCGACCGCTCCGGTATCGGCGTCCCAACTGAAGGTTCTGTTCATTCTCGAGAATGAGGACGGTGTGAACCTCAGGACCGTCACCGATCGTCTGGGCTCCACCCCTCCATCTGTCAGCAGGCTGTGCGACCGCCTGGAAGCAGTCGGTTTCGTGAACAGGACCTCCAGCCCCAACAGCCGTCGCGAGTTGAGGGTCTGGCTGACCGAGAGTGGGCGCTCCTTCATCCGGGACCTGCGCGACCGGCGGGAGCAGGAGCTCCACGCGGTCGTCGCCCTGATGCCCCCGAGGAAACGAGCGATGCTGCTGGAGGGACTCACCGCCTTCCGGGAGGCGGCGAACCGTGCCGACAGCGACGCCGGAGGGGCTGAACGCGAGCAGCGTGGCTTCCATTCAGCGTAAGCCACACTGCTCGCGTCTTCCTTCGAGAACAATGCCCACAAGGTTAATTATTGTCAAGAAGCAACATTTATGATGCCTGCCGCACAGACCCGCGCGTACCGACCCGGGCCCACGGGAACCAGGCCGTGAGCCTCACCGGATCCGGGCAGGAGGGCGGGCACGGCCGCCCCCGAGTCAACGGCTGTGTGGGCCCGCACCCGGTCCGTAGCTGACGACGACCGCTCCGACCACTACGGCCCGGGCCGACGGCACCGGATCCCGGCGCCGCCCCGCGGCTGCCCGCGCCAGTGCGAGGCGGCTTCGAGCAGGGGCAAGAGATCCCTTACGGGGGTATCGCTCGAGGGGTGCGTGCCACGTGGCACGCACCCCTCGGCGCAAGGACAGAACGAGTTCGGTCAGATGATCGGGGGGCGGCCAGCTCGGGTCATCCGCCAGGCGGTCTTCCAGCTGATGGGGGTGCGCGGGCCCGCGTCCTCGCGCCAGCCCTCGCGGAAACCGGCGAACCAGGACTTGAGTGCGGCGCGGTCCCGCTCGCGCAGCACCGTGAGGCCCACCCAGGTGCCCAGGTAGGCGAAGGCCAGCAGCCACGGGAGGTTACGGCGGGCCAGCCACACCCGGTTGCGGGCGTTGAGCCGGTAGAAGTTCTCGTGCCGGGTCGGTGCGACGGCCGGGTGGTACATCACAGCGTCGGCGTCGTACTCGATGGTGTACCCGGAGTCCATGATGCGCCAGGCGAGGTCGGTCTCCTCGTGGGCGTAGAAGAACTCGCCGGGCAGGCCGCCGCCCTCGTCGAAGGCGGTGCGGCGGACGGCGCTGGCGCCGCCGAGGAAGGTGGTGACCACACTGGACTTGCGGGAGTCGCCCACGCGCAGCCGCGGTACATGGCGGCGCTGGTCGGGGCCGCCGTCGGGGTCGGCGATGCGGAACGACAGCGCTCCCAGGGCCGGTTCGGCGGCGAAGCGTTCACGCACGTGCCTAGCCAGGTCCATGGACCGGTACCAGCCGTCGTCGTCCAGGAACAGGACGATGTCGCCGCTGGTCGCCCGCACGCCCTCGTTACGGCCCGCGGGGATGCCCACGTTCTCCGGCAGGCGCACCGTGGTGACGCCCTCCGGCAGCTCGGGCAGGTCGGCGCCGTTACCGACGACGACGACCTCGACGTCCGCACCCTCCTGCTCGAACACGCTGGTGATCGCGCGGCGCAGCTCGGCCGGGCGATTGCCCATGGTGAGCAGAACGCAGGACAGGGTGGGCTTTCCGGTACCGGGCACCTGGGAGCTGCTCCGTTCGGCTCCTGGCGCGCGGGTCGAACGCGTGGCGGACGCGTCGGAGCCTTGCGGGGGAGGGATCACGGGTGTGGCCATGGTTGCGACCGTTCAGTGGACGTCGTGCGACTGGCAGGTGTACACCTGCCAACTTTCGCAGAAACAGACTAACGAAAGGATAAAAACGAAGTGTACGGAGCCGTGAACGGGGTATCGCTCACGGCTCCGTAGGAGACGTCAAAACGTCATCATCGCGTTACTCGAGGCGGCGGGAGGCGAGCACGCTCACGAAGTGCGCGAAGCTCATCAGAACCGCCACGCCCGCGCAGGCCACGACCAGGATCCGGGTGGCCATCAGGTCCCCGAGGAAGAGGTCGGCCACGGCCGCCACCACCACGATCAGGGACAGCTCGACCGCCTGGATCAGGCGGTGCACCTTCAGCATGGAGGCCAGGCGGCGGGCCAGGCTCAGCCCCGAGGACTTCGGCTTCATGGCCTCCTCGGAGATCTTCTCCGGCAGGCCGGCCTTGGCCCGGGCCACCACAACGTTGTCGGTCTCGGCCTTGATCAGAACGACACCGAGCGCAGCGGTCATGCCCAGGATGACCCAGCCGCCCGCCTCGAACTCACCCTGGGCGCGGATGCCCAGGCCGATCAGCAGGGCGACCTCGGACACGTAGTGCCCGATGCGGTCCAGGTAGATCCCGGCCACGCTGGTGCGGCCGGTGTAGCGGGCCACCTCGCCGTCGGAGCAGTCCAGCAGGAGGTAGATCTGCACGAACACGGCGGCGAGGATCGCCGACCACAGTCCGCCGAAGGCCACGATCACACCGGCCAGCACGCCGAAGACCATCATCAGGTAGGTGATGGGGTTCGGCGGCACGCGCAGGCGCACGAAGAGGGTCGTCAGGTACGGGGAGATGTCCCGCATGTAGAGACGGCCCGCCCAGTGCTCCTCATTGACGCGCTCCTTGATCCCCGCGGGCTGGCCGCCCGCGCGGACCTCAGCGACCGACGGCTTCGACATAGTCCGCGACACTCCGCCCGATCTCGTCCTCGGAGAGGTTCAGGTGTTCAAGGATGGTGAACCGGCCCGGGCGGGTGCCCGGGGCGTGGGCCACCGCACGCGCGAACGAAGCCTCGTCGAGACCGACGTCGGAGGGCACGATCGGCAGGTCGTGGCGGATCAGGCAGTTCCTGATCTCATCCATCCGCGCCTGCGGCCAGTCCAGGTGCTTGACCCGCAGGTAGGACGCGTACAGCGCACCCAGACCGGCGAGCTCACCGTGGTTGCTCGTACCGGGGTAGAGCTGGGTGATGGCGTGCAGGATCTCGTGGCAGGCGCCACTCGCCGGGCGGCTGGACCCGGCGACCACCATGGCCATGCCGGACAGCACCAGGCCCTCGGCCAGGATCTTGATGAACCCCTCGGAGTCGATCGAGTCGGGGCGGTGCAGGACCGCCTCGGCGGCCACGCGCGCGAACGTGACGGCCATGCTGTCGATCGGCTCGTCGTTCACCTTCCCGGCGAGCTCCCAGTCCTCGATGGCCGAGATGTTGCTGACCACGTCACCGATACCGGAGCGCACCAGGTGTGGCGGGGCCGCCCGGACGTAGTCGACGTCGATGACGATCGCGAGGGGCATGGTGACGCCGATGGACGGCTTGCCACCCTCGTGCTCCAGAGAGCTGACGGGAGAGGCGATGCCGTCGTGGGCCAGGTTCGTGGCCACGGCCACCATCGGGATGCCCGCCATGGTCGCGGCGAACTTGGTGACGTCGATGATCTTGCCGCCGCCGATACCGGCCACGGCCTCATAAGCACCGGAGCGCAGCTTCTGGCCCAGTTCGGTCGCCGCGTCGACGGTGCCTTCCTCGACCTTGAAGACCTCGCAGTTGGGCAGGTCGAGGTCAGCGGCGATCTGTGCGCCCTGGCCCGGGCCCACCGCGACGGCGATGCGTCCCTCGGTGGCGATCCGGCGGTCGGACAGCACCGTTCCGAGCGAGGCGATGGCTCCCCGGCGAACGTCGATCGCCAGCGGGGAGGGGAGCATTCGGGCTAGTAGTGGCACGCGATCTCCCTTGCCTTGGCCAGGTCGTCGTGGTTGTCGACCTCGACCCAGTCGACCTTACCGATGGGGGCGACGGAGATCTTCTCACCGCGGCGGACGAGCTCCTGATAGCCGTCCTCGTAGTACAGCTGCGGGTCGCGCTCCCAGGTGGCTTTGAGGGCGTCGGCCAGGCGCGGGGCCAGCGAACCCTCGATGAGGGTGGCGCCGATGTACTCACCCGCGGCGGTGGCTGGGTCCATCAGTTTGGTGATGGTGCTGAGGTGGCCCTCGTCGTCGAGGGTCACCTTCATCTCCTCGTCGGCGAGGGTTTTCACGTTGTCCACCGCGAGGAGGAGTTCCGGGCCCCGGGCGGCGAGTAGCGTTTCCTCGACGCTCACCGGGTGCACGGTGTCGCCGTTGACCAGGAGGACGCCCTCGGAGAAGAACTCACGCGCGGTCCACAGGGAGTAGGCGTTGTTCCACTCCTCGGCCTTGTCGTTGTAGCTGAGGGTGAGCTTGACGCCGTGGCGCTTCTCCAGCGCCTCCTTGCGCTCCTCGACGGCCTCGGCTCGGTAACCGACCACGACGACGACGTCGGTGAGCCCGGCGGCGGCCAGGTTACGCAGCGAGATGTCCATGATGGTCGTCTCGCCGTCAACAGGCACCAGGGCCTTGGGCAGGGTGTCGGTGTAGGGGCGCAGACGGCGCCCCGCGCCTGCGGCGAGAACCATTCCGAGCATGAGGGCGTGTTCCTCCTTAGTGCGAGGAGGCTCTCACGCCTCCCCGTTCGTTCCGGCGGCCGGTTGGCCCCCGTCTCCCCGGCGGGTGATCGGGTGATCACCCAGGACGGCGGCGTTGTCGCCGCCCTGCGTGACGGCGCTGACGCCCACGTCGGTCACCGGTGTGGCGCTCCAGGTGCGCACGGCCTCGCGGACGAGCAGGATCGCCAGGTATGCGGCGAGTATGCCGTAGGCGGTGGTGAGGGCGGAAAACGCGCCCCCGACCGCGATGACGAGCATCCGACCGTCCCAGCCGAGCGCGGCGCGCCGCACCCACACCGGTCGGCTGACACCGACGGCGGGCCGTGCGACGTCGTCGCGATGATGGCAGACGACCGTCATCAAGAGTACGAACACCAGGGGACCGGGTACGCCGGACGCGAGCCCGACGACCGCCAGGTAGCTGTACTCGGTGACGCGCAGGATCGGGGGTACGAGCCAGTCGTACCGCCCGTCGTGGGGGTGGCCCGAGGCCAGACCGGACAGTAGCAGGGCAGCGGCCGGTGCGAACAGGGTAATGCCTGTGAGCTGTCCCCCGTCAGCCGCGATCAGCCCCAGGACGACGACGGCCGCGGCGACGGCGGTGAGCAGCGGCGGAGCCAGTCCCGGGACGATCCTGCCCAGCAGCACCCCGATGTGACTGTCATCACGAAGAAGGCGCAGGTCGGGGATGGTGGGCACGAAGCGTTCCCGCGTGCTCGGGGGCTCCTCCCTCGCCTCCCTCGCGCTCATCGGCGCTCCCCCTGGGAGGAGGGATCGACCAGCTCCCCGGTGATCGCCACGACGCAGCCGACGATCAGGCTGAGGAAGGCGATCCGCGCGTCCACGGCCACGGTGGCGACGGCGATCACGAGGAAGCGGGTCGTCTGACCGAAGGCCATGACCCGCCGAGCCAGGAGCACCGGCGACAGACCTCCGTCGACTTCCGGCGCCACCGGGGAAGTCACTGAGGGGGCGACTGTCGCAGCCGCGCTTCCGGTGGAGCCAGGCCTGGGCGGAGGCACCCGAAAGCCCTCAGCGCGACGCTGCGCGGGCGGGGCGAGCGGATTCGCCCCCGAGCCCCCCGAGGCTGCCGCGGGGGCCGAGCGGGCCACCAGGAGCGCGTCACGCAGGGCCAGGGCGATCAGCGCTCCGGCGGCCCACCCCCAGGCGCTGGTGAACCCGGCGGCGGCCGCCCCGAAGGCGAGGCCGACGTAAACGGCGTACTCCCGGAGCTGGGCGGCAATGGAGGCCGTCCAAACGGTGAGGGCGTCCCTGCGGTTGGCCCGCATACGGGAGCGGACCGCGTCACAGAACAGGACCAGCCCGAGCAGCGCGGACCCGGCCAGGGCGCCGGCGAGGTCGGCCCGACTGAACCAGACTGCCGCGGCGACCGCCAGCAGGACACTGATCCGGGTCACCCCCGAACGGGTGACGTGCCTGCGCTCCAACATTCGCGCGGTCGCCCGCGCCACTGTGCCAGCCATGCCCGTGCCCTCCCAGTTTCAACTGAGAGTCACCGTCGCCTACGCTCTGTGTGCAATCAACCACTGACACGCGTATGGCCGCCGAGATGCCGCTTTCAGCCCTCCGAGGGCGTTCCGGACAGGTCCGGACGCGAAAGAGCGCACCTCCGGAACAGTCCGGGGTGCGCTCTTTCGTCAGCCTTCGGGGGGATTCGCCCACATCAGGCGGCCTGACCGCCATCCTTGCCGTTGGGCTTGTCAGCGGAGTCGGACTCAACGGCCTGCTGCTCCGTGTCGACCTTCTTCTCCGCCTCCTCGGCCCGCTTCTTCTTGGCCGCGTCCTTCTTCTTGCGCTCCTCGATCTCCACCTTGGTGTCCGCGTTGTACGCGGCCAGGGCGGAGTCGATGTCGGTGTCCAGGGCGAGCGAACCGCCCTTGATGTACAGACCGCGGTTGCAGAAGCGGCGCAGGTCATGCTCGTTGTGCGAGACCAGCACCATCGTGCGCTCGTTGGCGAGCATGCGGTCGATGGCCTCGTAGCACTTGCGCTTGAAGGCCTTGTCGCCCACCGCGAGCACCTCGTCGACCAGCATGATCGGGTGCTCCAGCTGAGAGATGAGCGCGAAGCCCAGGCGCACCTTCATACCGCTGGAGTAGTGCCGCACCGGGGTGTCGATGAACTTCGGCTTGACCTCGGCGAAGTCGACGATGTCGTCGAAGCGCTCGTCGATCTCCTTCTCGGTCATGCCGTGCAGCGAACCGACCAGGTACACGTTCTCGCGCCCGGTGAGGTTGTCGTTGAACCCGGCGCGCAGCTCCAGTAGCGGAGCCACCTTGCCGTGCACGCTGACCTTGCCCTCGTCCGGGATGAGCACCCCGGCGATCATCTTGAGCAGGGTCGACTTGCCGGTGCCGTTCTTGCCGACGATGCCCACGCAGTCGCCCTTGGCGATGTCGAAGGAGACGTCACGCAGCGGCCAGAACTCGTTGCCCTCGGCGTTGGGGTCGCGCTTGCTGCCGTGGATGAACATCTCACGGAGACTGCGCTTGCGGCGGCGGTTCACGGCGAACTTCACACCGAGGCCCTTGGCCTCGATGACCGGGCCGCTGGTGACCGCGGCCTCGTAGGTGGACGCCATCACAACTCCTTCAGAACGGACATCTCCAGACGGCGGAACGTCCAGTATCCGATGACGAACATCAGGATGGAACCGACCACCGCAGAGGTCAACGCGAGAGCACTCGGCGTTAGTTCCGCGTACTCGGGGAACCACACCGTGCGGTGCATCTGGAAGATACCCATCAGCGGGTTGAGCTCGTAGAGCGTCTTCGCCCAGCCAGGCGCACTCGAATCGAGCACCATGGCGGCCGGGAACAGGATCGCCGAGCCGTAGAACAGGATGCGAGTCAGGATACGTGTCAGCCGTTCCACGTCGCGGAGCAACACGTTGACCGCGGACAGGAACAGGGTCACTCCCAGACCGAACATGAAGGTGAGCACGATCGCCAGCGGCAGCCAGAGGAGCATGCCCTCCCAGCTGAACTGGCCGCCCATCGCGAACACGAAGATCAGCAGGACCGGCCAGGTCAGCAGGTACTCGACGAACTTGGTGCTGACGGTGGCCATGGGGAAGATCTCACGGGGGACCTTCATCGTGGTGATCAGCTTCGAGTGAGTGATCATCGCGCGCGGTGCCTCGCCGAGGATCGACCCGAAGATCGTCCAGGGCAGGATCCCCGCCACGAGGAAGAGGATGTAACCGCCGTGCTCCATGGCCTCGGGCGGCATGCCCCGATCCGCATTGAGCACGACGCCGAAGACGAAGAAATACACCATCGTCAGCGCGAGGGGTTCCAACATCGTCCAGGCGTAACCCAGCACGGACTGCTGGTACTTGACCTTCAGGTCGCGCCGGACCAGGAGGCCGACGACCTTCCGGTGCTCCCAGACGGCCAGCGTCCTTGACGCCACCGCCACCTCCAAGGTTTGAGATCGTCCGGTTCACGATGTGCCGGACTGTCGCGTCTATCGAAATCGCCTGCGCGCACCAGCCGTCTACGCGGTCACACGGTCGGACCCTCACCGGACCGGAACGGGGGTGTTTCGGATGACCGAGGGATGTCACGAACCGCGCCCGGCTCCACGACCGCATCAGAGGAGGTATGGACCGGGCACGCCAAACAGGCGTCCATAGGTTACCGCTGCATCGGACAGACCGTGCCAACCACGTGCCGCGTACCCCACATCCGCATCATTCCCGCCCACCTCGCCTTCATCCGGTTCGGCTAGGGTCAGCGACTGACATCCCGCCTCAGGAAAGTTGGGAAGCAATGTCCGCAGGTCCGCGGGTGATCGCGGCGGTTCTGGCCGGAGGGGTCGGGGCCCGGATGGGCGCGCCCTCCCCCAAACAGCTGCTGCCCCTGGAGGGTCGGCCCATCATCGAGCACTCGATCGCGGCCTTCGAGGCCAGTCCCGAGGTGGACGAGATCGTGGTGCTGATGGTCGAGGAGTACGTGGGGCGGGTCGAGGACATCGTCGCCGAGGCCGGTTTCAGCAAGGTCTCCCGGGTGCTTCCGGGCGGGGCGACCCGGACGGACACCTCCTACGCGGCGCTGTCGGCGATGGCCGGGGCGGCCGACTCCGACCTGGCGCTGCTGCACGACGCGGCCCGACCGCTGGTGCGCGCGGGGACGATCGCCGCCTGTGTGGCGGCGCTCGGTTCGGCGGGGGCCGTGGGTGTGGCGGTGCCCAGCGCCGACACCGTGGTGCGGGTGGCGCCGGGGCACACCGGTGGCGAGGTGATCGCGCAGACCCCGGACCGTTCCCGACTGCGCAGGATGCAGACCCCCCAGGGTTTCCGGCTGGGGGTGGCCCGGCGCGCCTACGAACTGGCGATGGCCGATCCCTCGTTGGTGGCCACCGACGACTGCGGGGTGGTGCTGCGGTACCTGCCCGAGGAGGAGGTGCGGATCGTGCCGGGTGAGGAGACCAACATCAAGGTGACCAACCCGGGTGACGTGGAGGTCGCCGAAACCCTGCTGCGCCGGATGCGCGCGCACGCGGATCCGGGTGCACCCTCATGAGCGGGATCTTCGGGGCCACCGCGGTGATCGGCCACCGGGGCGCGGGCCGGGGTGTGGTCGACGGCGCGCTGGAGAACACGCCCGTCTCCTTCGAACTGGCGGCGCGGACCGGCGCGGACTGGATCGAGATCGACGTGCGCCGCACCGCCGACGACCGGCTGGTGCTCTTCCACAACGCGGCGCTGGACGACGGCCGCGCGATCGTGGACCTCACCGAGGAGCAGTGCCGGGCGGCGGGCCTGGCCGGTCTGGAGGAAGGGCTGGCCGCGATCCCGACCGAGCTGGGCCTGGACGTGGACGTCAAAACGGTGATGGAGGACGGGGTGGACGCCCCGGCCCGGCGGACCCTGTCCCTGGTCCTGCCGTTCCTGCGCCGGGAGGCCGAGCGGCGCAGGATGTTCGTCTGTTCTTTCGACCCCGGTCTGCTGCTGGGGGTGCGCGAGGGCGCTCCGGGGGTCGCGACGGCGTGGATGCCCTACGTGCGCAACCCGGCGGACACGGCGGTCCCGGGAGCGGTGGGCATGGGCTGCCCGATCGTGGCGGTGGACGCCCGGGCGCTGGGATTGTCGGGGGAGAACCCCCGGCCGGGCCGCCGGGAACTGGAGTACACGGTGGAGACGGCGCACCGGGCCGGGTTGGAGATGATCTCCTGGTGCCCGGACCCGGTGGACGCGGCGCGGTTCGCCCGGGCCGGGATGGACGCCGTGGTCGTGGACGACGTCCCCGGCGCGGTGGCGGCGCTGAAGGAAGCCACCGAGAGCACCGAGTGAGGCGGGAACCGCTCAGATGCGGTCGAGGAGTTCGGCCTTCTTCGCGCTGAACTCCTCGTCGGTGAGCAGTCCCTTGGCGTGGAGATCGCCGAGCCGTTCGATCTGCTCGAAGATCCACGTGGTGTCGGCGCCCGCGGGGGCAGCGTCCGGTGCGGGTGCCGGGGCGGGCTCGACCTCCGGGGGCCGCTGTGCCCCGGCCGGCCCCTTCGGATCGTCCTCGCCGACCTTGGCTCTCCCCAGGCCGGGCAGGTTCAGGGTCAGCCGCGGCCCGCGCATGACCTCCATGGTGTTGCGGGCCGCCTCCTTCCACCACTCCGGGTCGTCGAAGCCGGGCGGGGCCTCCTCGGTGTCGTCCGCGCCGGATTCGAGCACGGGTCTGGTGGCCCCGCCCAGCGTCCAGCGGTGCGCGGTCACCGCGGCGGCGAGCAGGAGCACCTGGTGGATCTCGTTGCCCTCCTCACCGGCGCGCAGCAGGTTGAGGTCGTTCTTGGGTTTGGCCGAGGTGCCCTCGGCGTTCTTGCGGGTGATGAACCGGACGAAGCCCCAGCCCCAGTCGTCCAGGGGCATCCACTCCACGCCGGTGATCTCGGCGAGGTCGTACTCCCGGCGCTGTTTCTTCTTCTTGTAGCTGCTCGCGTAGCTGCCGCCCCAGACCAGGGTCAGCCGGCCGGCCTCCAGGCGCGCGGTGCCCTCACAGGTCCTGATGTGCAGGGGCAGGGCGGGCACCAGGCGCGTCGGGGTCGCGGGGTCGGGCGGTCCGGCCTGACTGGCGGCGAACGTGATCTGGTCGGCCAGGTACTCCGCGACCAGCTCGGTCTTGGCCGGACCGGTCAGCCGGAAGGGCTCGGACTTCTCGTCGAGCATCGCCCCGACGGCGGCGTAGGGGTCCATGCGGTCGTGCATCCGCAGGTTCATCACCCAGCCTTTCTTACGCCCGGCTCCGGGGAGGAAGTCCACGCCCTGGACCGCGGAGACCGGGAGTTCCACACTGCCGAGCAGTTTGAGCAGCGGGCTCTTGAACCAGCCCTTGGTCTCGTACCTGATGGAGATCGACTCACCGTCGAACACCCAGGCGGCCTGGTCCCCACGCAACTCGTCCATGTCTCCCTCTCCGACTTTCCTTGGTCCCCTTGCCTAGCAGAACGTCCGCCCCCGTTCGAGGGCGGACGCCGTCCGCATGTGGCCGCTCGGGGCGGCGGGATTCGGGTCAGGCGGTCTTGGAGCCGCTGTTCGACCGGGCGGTGCGGGAGTCCGCGCCGAGCCCGGGCGGGCTGGTGATGAAGCCGACGCCCCACGACATGTGCATGGTGGCCAGCGCGACTGGGATGAGCGGCCACGAGGAGGCGGGCAGACCGCGGGTGAGCGGCACCGATGCGGCGGTGATCAGGGCCAGGTAGGCGCCGGGCACCAGCCACAGCGGCCAGAAGAACGCTCCGCCGACCAGACCGACGGTGATCCCGGCCACGGCCACCGGCGGGGCCAGGTAGCGCAGGTTGATCGTGCCCTTGTGCTGGCGGGCGACCACGCGCCGCCAGCGGCCGTAGTGGAAGTACTGCTTGGCCAACAGCTTGATGTTGCGGCGCGGACGGTAGGAGACCTGCATCCGGGGCTGGAACCAGACGGTGCCGCCGGTGGTGCGGATGCGGTGGTTCATCTCCCAGTCCTGCGCGCGCAGGAAGGCCTCGTCGTAACCGCCGACCCGCTCCAGGGCCGAGCGGCGGAAGACGCCGAGGTAGACGGTGTCAGCGGGACCGCCCTCACCGCCGGTGTGAAAGCGGGCATTGCCCACGCCCACCTTGGAGGTCATGGCGGCGGCCACGGCCTTCTCCCAGGGAGTGGTGCCCTCGGCAGCCATGATGCCGCCGACGTTGTCGGCCCCGGTCTCGTCGAGGGTCTCCACCGCCACCTTGAGGTAGTCGGAGGGCATCATCGCGTGGCCGTCGATGCGGGCGACGATGTCGTGCGAGGAGGCGCTGATGGCGGCGTTCAGCCCGGCGGGGGTCTTGCCGGTGGGGTTGTCCACCACCTTGACCCGGGCGTCGGCGGCGGCGAGGCCGTCGGCGACCTCGCGGGTGCGGTCCGAGGAGGGACCGACGCCCAGAACGACCTCGAGCTCGCCCGGGTACTCCTGGGCGAGGACGTGCTCCACCGCTGCGGCGAGGTGGCGCTCTTCGTTCAGTACGGGCATGACGACGGAGACAGGCGGCCAGGACACAGGCACTTCCCAAGGTCAAGACTGTCGGGACTGCGCCGGCTCCCCGGGGCCTTCACGATGGCACGGCATGAAGGTGTCGCGGGGGCTTGACGCGCGCTCAACGGTACTGCACGCGGCCCGGGGATCCGGACCGCTCGGCTCCGCCGTCACACCCGGGGATCAGGACTTGTTCTTGATCGGCAGGCCGTCCGAGTCCTTGAAGTTGCCCGTGACGACCATGATGAAGTCGATCAGGGCCCAGATGCCGAGACCACCGCAGGTGAGGATCATCAGGACGCCGGTTCCGGTCTTACCGGTGTAGAAGCGGTGGACGCCCAGACCGCCGAGGAAGAAGCTGAGCAGGACGGTGGTGAGCCAGTCCTTGGGGGACAGGGCCTCGGGGTGCTGCGGGTACGCGTTCATTTCGTTTGACTCCAGGGACATGAGGAGGGAGTTGGGGGTGACGGACGTACCGTCCCCTGACAGGCGGGGACGCGTGCGACAGCGGGCTGCCGGTACTTCCACCCCGTATGGGGCGACATGCATGACGCCGTGCAGGTCGGAGCGGTTTACATGATTTCCCGGAACCAACGCGGTCGTTCCCGGCTCGAAACATATGGGGGGCAACACGCCGAGGGTTGACATCCCGCGCCCTTCGGCCGATCGGGTGACAACCTAGGTACCAAGGACACCGCTGAACGGGTGGGACGGGGACGCCGATGAGCGACGAGGACGCCGGACGGCGCAGGACGACGGGCGAGTTCCGACGCGAACGCTCGCAGCCCGTACCACCCGGTGATCGGCGCTCCCCGAGGTCCGGCCGGGTCACCGTGCCCAGCGCGCGGGTGCGCCGCCACCGCAACGGCCTGCTGCTGATGAGCGTGTTCTCGGTGCTGGTCCTGCTCGCCTCGGGCACCTCGTGGGCGATCACGGGGTGGGTGTCGGGCTCCCTGAACCGGTTCGACGTGTTCGGCGGGCTGTCCGACGGCGAGCGCCCGGCGGAGACCGGGGGGCTGACCTTTCTCGTCATCGGCTCCGACAGCCGGGGCGAGATGAGCAAGGAGGACCAGAACGCGCTCAGTGTGGGCTCCACCCCGGGGCAGCGTTCGGACGCCATCATGCTGGTGCGGCTCAACCACGAGCGCGACCACGTCACCGTGATCGGCCTGCCCCGCGACCTGTGGGTGGACATCCCCGGCGAGGGTGATGACAAGATCAACGCCGCCTACGCCTACGGCGGCCCCCAACTAGCGGTCCAGACCGTGGAGTCGGTCACTGACGTGCGCATCGACCACTACGTCGAGGTGGACTTCAACGGGTTCGTGGACGTGGTCGACGCCCTGGACGGGATCGACGTGTGCCTGCCCGAGGCGATCAACGACCCCAAGGCGCACTTGGACATGGAGGCCGGTACGCACCGGGTGGACGGCAAGGAGGCGCTGGCCTTCTCCCGAACCCGGGCCACCGCCCGCGGCGACCTGGACCGGATCGACCGCCAACAGCAGGTGCTGTCGGCCATGCTCGACCGGGCGATGAGCACCGAGACGCTCTCGAACCCGACCAAGCTGACCGCGTTCCTGGACAGCGCGCTCTCCTCGGTGACGGTGGACGAGGGACTGGACACCAGCACCATCAACGACCTCGCCTACCAGATGCGCGACCTCGACCTCGGTGAGGTCACCTTCGCCCAGGTGCCCATCGCCGACATGAATCACTGGACCCCGCGCGGCGACGTCGCCCTGCTGTGGGACGAGCCCGCAGCGCGGGAGATGTTCGCGGCGGTCAACGCCGACCGCCCGTTGGTGGAGCCGGAGCCCGAGGCCGAGGACGACGGCGAGGAGACCGAGCCGGTTCCGGGCGACATCAGCCTGCGGGTGTTCAACGGCACTGCCACCCCGGGTCTGGGGGCGCAGCTGGACAACCAGCTGGCCACGGCCGGGTTCGACGTCACCGACGGCGCGGAGAACTGGAGCAGCCGGGACGTGGCCCGCACGGAGGTCAGGTACGGTCCGGGTCAGGAGCGGACCGCCGAGTACCTGGCCCAGACCCTGCCGGGGTCGGAGACCGTGGAGGACCGCACCCTGGACGACGGCCTCCAGCTCGTGATCGGATTCAACTACACGACGTTCGAAGCCCCCGAGGTCGTGGAGCCCGAGCCGGAGGAGGAGCCCTCCGCCGGTACCGAAACGGCCACCACGACCGCGAAGGACAACATCTGCGGGTGACCATCTGAGGTGGTCCCCGCCAAGGAAGGGTTAGCGTGCTCCGCCACCTGGTCGGCCTGCTCGCCGGTATCGCCCTGGCCCCCGCCCTGTGGGTGGGCATCGCCTGGTCGGCCGACCTCTTCCCGAAGATCACCCAAGGTGATGTGAGTGTGACAACCGTGTTGTCCGTGGTGGTGCTGTGCCTGATGGGGATAGTGGGCGCCTACCTGGTGGCTTCGCGGCTCTCCCCGCTGACAGCGGGCGCTGCAGGGACCCTGCTGACGGCGCTGTGCCTGTGGCCGGTCCTCTCCCCCGCCTCGGTGGAGTCGGCCCTGTACTGGATCAACGACGAGGTCTTCCTCTACCCGAACGGAGCTGGGCTCGGCGTGGCCCTGCCCCTGGGCGTCCTCCTCCTGGGTTCGGCGGTGTCGCCGACCCGCTGGCGGGCGGCAAACGACCTCGGCTCGGCGGGTGTTCCGGTCCGGGAGCGGGTGGTGGCCAGCACCAGCCGGGAAGACTACGCGGGACGGTCGGGGTCGGACACCGTGGTCGAACCGGATCAGCCCTGGAACGACGGCGGCCCTGTGGGCGACACCGTCCCGGACGTCCCCCCGCCCACCTCACCGATCCGCGAGTATGACGATCCGAACAAAACCACGACACCGTTTCGCCGCGGGGAGACCGGTGCCGTGTGGACCCCGCTGGACGAGGACCCCGGCCACACCCGGTCGTTCGGCGACGGCAGGTACTGAAGTCACGGTCGGGCGCCTGCCGCGTATTCGCACAAACGCTCCTCCCCGGTACGTACCGGCTCCCACCCGCCGGTAATCTGTGCGCCTGACTGTTCACGTGTTGTTCGGTCACGCGCCAGACCCCGACGCGTAGGGTGATGCACCGTCCCCCCACGGACAACCCGTCGGCCGAACCATGTCCGTTTTCTGCCCTCCTGCGGGATGTGAGCCGTCATGAGCGGGCACACCAGCAGACGAGGCGCGTGCGGAAGCGAGGAAGGAACACCAGTGGTCGAAGCGGAACGCATGCGGGTATCCGTCATCGGAACCGGCTACCTCGGCGCCACCACGGCCGCCTGCCTGGCCGAGATGGGCTACGAGGTCATGGGCCTCGACGTCGACGAAGCCAAGATCGATCTGCTCCGCTCCGGCAAGGTCCCCTTCTACGAGCCCGGGCTCGCCGAGCTGCTGACCGAGAACCTCCGGACCGGTCGGCTGCACTTCACCACCGACTTCGCCGAGGTCGCCGCCTTCGCCGACCTGCACCTGATCTGTGTGGGCACCCCGCAGCGGGACGAGTCCGGCGCCGCGGACCTGAAGTACGTCAACTCGGCGATCGACAACCTCGCCCCGTACCTGACCCGGCCGACCGTGGTCGTGGGCCGTTCCACCGTCCCGGTGGGCACCGCCGCCACCCTGGCCGCCCGGCTCTCCGCCCTGGCGCCCGTCGGTGAGGAGGCCGAGCTCGGCTGGAGCCCGGAGTTCCTGCGCGAGGGCTTCGGGGTGAAGGACACCCTGCGGCCCAACCGCATCGTGCTCGGCACCGACTCCCCCCGGGTGGAGAAGGCGGTCCGCGCACTCTGGCAGCAGCAGGTGGACGAGGGCATCCCCTTCCTGGTCACCGACCTGCAGACCGCCGAACTGGTCAAGGTCTCGGCCAACGCCTTCCTGGCCACGAAGATCTCCTTCATCAACGCCATGGCCGAAGTGTCCGAGGTTGCGGGCGCCGACGTCATCCAGCTCGCCGAGGCGCTGTCCTACGACGACCGCATCGGCGGCAAGTTCCTCGGCCCCGGCCTGGGCTTCGGCGGTGGCTGCCTGCCCAAGGACATCCGGGCGTTCATGGCCCGCGCCGACGAACTGGGTGTGGAGCCCGCGCTGTCCTTCCTACGCGAGGTGGACGCGATCAACCAACGCCGTCGGGCGCGCACGATCGACATCGCCCGCCAACTGATCGGCGGCAACTTCGCCGGACGCACCGTCGCGGCGCTGGGCGCGGCGTTCAAGCCGAACTCCGACGACATCCGGGACTCGCCCGCGCTGGACGTGGCCTCGACCATCGCCTCCCTCGGTGCCCACGTAACGGTCTACGACCCGCAGGCACTGGAACGGGCCCGCGAGGCGCACCCGGAGCTGAACTACGCGGACTCCATGCTGGAGGCCGTCCGCAACGCGGACGTGGTCCTGCTGCTCACCGAGTGGGCGGAGTTCCGCGAGGCCAACCCCGAGGAGCTGGCCACGGTGGTCGCGCAGAAGCGGATCGTGGACGGCCGCAACGCCCTGGACCCGACCTACTGGCGCGCCTCCGGCTGGACCTACCGCGCCCTGGGTCGCCAGTAGCCCCCGTTTGTTCGCACTGAACGGCCGCTCCGTCAGGGGCGGCCGTTGTTGTGCATCCATGATTAACTCCATTCAGTATCAATAACCTCACCCTGAGTGACACTGAATGGAGTCCAATGCGGAAGTTCCCCGTGCTGGTCGGCACCGCCCTCGCCCTGCTCCTGACCGCGGGCCCGGCCACCGCCGAGCCGGTCTCGGAGTGCCCAGTCCTGGTCCCACCGCCCACCGCGGAGGACATGGAGCGCTACCTGTGCGGCGACTCCCGTCTCGGCCCGGCTGACCTGCCCGAAGAAGGCCCCGTCGGCAGCCTGGTCGAGGGGTACGACCGCCTCGGCGGCCTCTCCCCGACCGAGTTCCTGGACCGCTGGTGGACCGCCGACGGCAGCTGGGACTACCCGGAACACGACGGCTTCGTGGTGGCCGACGGCCAGCCCCTGAAGGAGCTCCAGGAACTCCCCCGGGGCTGGATGTTGGACCGCTTCGGCTCCCCGTGGGGTTCGTTCCTGGCCCCGGCAGGCGCCCCCTACTCCGAACGAGCGCTCCCGCCGAACTCCCTGAACACCTGGCCGGACGGGCCTGAGCACAACTACAACTGCTACGAGGTCACCCAACCGGTCACCGCATGGGTGGGGCCGATCGCCCCGCACTTTGAACAGCCGGGCGGCGGTGAACAGCTCCTGGTCCCAGTCGAGGCAGTCCCCGAGGCCGAGGGCGACGGCCACGTCCCGGTCAACGACCTCCTTGACTGGGGCTACCTGGACCAACGCCCCACCGAGGAGTGCGTCCTCCCGGAGGGATACCGGTTGAGCGCCTAGCGCTTGGGGCCAGCGCAGCAGGAAAAGCCGCCGATGGCCGGGGCGCCAGCGCACCCGGTCCGCCAGCTCGTCAAGGAAGCCCTCCCGAGCCCACGCGGCCTGTCCCTGGACCCCCTCCCCGGCGAGTGTCCAGGGACAGGGCGGTCACCGGGCCGTGTCCCCAACCCGGATGACCCGGCGGCCGCTTTGACCGCTGTGCAATAACACTTCCGCCATGGCCCGGACGCTACTTCGCGGGTACGTCTTCCGCATCCGACGAGGGTTGCGGCACCACAATCTCCGCCAGGACTGCGAAGCTGGCTGCGACCGCTCGACCAGCAAGCACGAGGAGCATGACCATGGCGACCACACGAATCTCGACCGCGCACTGGGAGGGAGCCCTCCTGGACGGGGCGGGCCAGGTGTCCCTGAACTCGTCCGGACTCGGCACCTTCGATGTCACGTGGGCGTCCCGCGCCAACGACCCCGAGGGCCGGACAAGCCCGGAGGAACTGATCGGCGCCGCACACGCCTCCTGCTACTCGATGGCGTTCTCCAACGCCCTGGCCCAGGCGGACACACCTCCCCGGAGCGTGGACACCACGGCATCCGTGACCTTTCAGCCCGGCGAGGGGATCACCGGCATCCACCTGGACGTCGTGGCCGATATCCCGGGGATCTCCGAAGAGAACTTCCAGCGGATCGCCGAGGACGCCAAGACCAACTGCCCGGTTAGCCAGGCCCTCAAAGCCACCAAGATCACGCTCAAGGCCACTCTGCACTGAGTCTTCGATTTTCCCGGGTTCCGGGATTCCTGGGCCCTGGGGTTCTCGGGGCTTGGGATTCCTGAGGGTTCGAATTCCCGGGCAGAAACCTGGCTGCGAACTCGGGGGAAGCGATTCCTACGCCGCTTCCCCCGCCCAGGTCACGGTGTCCCTCTGCGTGGCAGTGACGCCTGGCCGTGTCGCGGCCGGTCACGCCTGCCTGCGAACGACAACCGCGACCCCGCCAGGCCCCCGAGCACAGTTTCGGCCCCTGTTTCGAAGATGATCTTGCTACCAGAAGCAAGTTCAGCGCCGATTTCGCTTCTGGTAGCAAGATCACCGGGGATGAGGGGGTTTCGGAAGCAGCGGACAACCCCAGACGCAGGTTACGGACACCCTGGCTTGCCCAGGGCCAACACCACAGCGCTGAACCCAGCCCTCACCGCCGGGTGCCCGATGGCACGCTCGACCGGCCGTGACACGCGGTCCGGTCCGCGCGGGGCTGGGGAGACCGGGGCCGTCGCTGCCGCTTGTCCGATGGCACGCTCGACCGGCCGTGACACGCGGTCCGGTCCGCGCGGGGCTGGGGAGACCGGGGCCGTCGCTGCCGCTTGTCCGATGGCACGCTCGACCGGCCGTGACACGCGGTCCGGTCCGCGCGGGCCTGGGGAGACCGGGGCCGTCGCTGCCGCTTTTCCGCCATCCACCTTGACCGGCCGCGACACGGCCAGGCGTTGCGCGCAGAGCGGTGGAGGGCACCGGCTGAAGGCCGAGGTAGTGAGTAGTTGGCCCCTTTCGGGGCCCGTCTGCCACCCCGACCACTCCTGCCCCGTTTCCCGATAGCCGCCCACCGCCGTTGCAGCGAAGCGGGTCAAGGTGGAGCGCCCTCCGGGCGAAGCCCTCGACGCGACGACCTTGACGCGCGCAGCGCAGACGGCAACCATCGAGCGGCGGGAAACGGGGGAACCCGAGGAACCCCACACAACGCAGGAAGCCCGGCAGGGATCAGGAGGAGTACAGACCCGTTTCAGGTGCGGCCGGGGGCGCGTTCGTCCGGTTTTGTCGCATTCATGGAGTCGATCGTACGTACGTATACATCGAGGATAAATAATGTACGTACGTCAAAATGCTAGGGTGTGCGCCATGAGCCAACGCGAGGACCTGCTGGCCGGCGCGAAGAAGTGCCTGATCGAAAAGGGCTACAGCAAGACGACCGCCCGGGACATCGCCGCCGCCTCGGGGGCGCACCTGGCGTCCATCGGGTACCACTTCGGGTCCAAGGATAACCTGATGAACACCGCGGTGATCGAGGCGACCAGTGAGTGGGGAAACGTCTTCGACAGGGCCGTGCGGGAGACCGCGACCGGGAGCCCCGAGGAACGGATCCGCCTGTTGGTCACCGTGCTCTTCGAGAGCATCCCCGAGCAGCGGGACCTGATGGTGGCGGGGGTCGAGGCCTACGCCCAGTCGCCCTTCAACGAGGACATCCGGGCGGCGCTCACGGAGGGGCACCAAGAGGCGCGCCGGGAGCTCGCCGCGCTGATCCTGGACGTGCCGTCCGACCAGGTCGACCCGGGCACCGTCGCCGGGCTGGGCTCGATGATCTACAACATCGTCACCGGATACGTGCAGCAGTACATCGTCGACCCGAACTCCCTGCCCACTGTGGATCAGGCGATGGAGGGCCTGCGAGCGCTGGTGAGCCCCGGCACCTGAGGCACCGGGGCTCGGAAGCCGACCAAACGACCGGCTAGAAGCCGAAGCCCATGGTCGAACCGTTCTCGGACACCTCACGGCGGAGACGCTCGCCCTTGGCGTGCGCCTGCTCCTTGAGCTCCTCCTGGAACTTGGCCATGCGCTCGGCCAGCTCCGGGTCGTGCGCGGCGAGCTGGCGCACGGCCAGCAGCCCGGCGTTGCGGGCCGCGCCCACCGCGACCGTGGCCACCGGGACCCCGGCGGGCATCTGCACGATGGACAGCAGCGAGTCCATACCGTCCAGGTACTTGAGCGGCACCGGGACACCGATCACCGGCAGGGTGGTGACCGAGGCCAGCATCCCGGGCAGGTGGGCGGCGCCGCCCGCGCCGGCGATGATCGCCTTGAGACCGCGGCCGGCCGCTTCGGCACCGTAGGAGATCATCTCGTGCGGCATCCGGTGCGCGGAGACCACGTCGGCCTCGAAGGGGACGCCGAACTCCTTGAGCGCCTCGGCCGCCTCGCGCATCACCGGCCAGTCGGAGTCGGACCCCATCACGATGCCCACCACGGGCTTGCTGTCGGTCACTTCTGGTCTCCTCGTAGGTAGCTGGCGGCGTCGCGGGCGCGCTCCAGGAGGTCCTGGTAGTCGTCGCCCATCACGGTGACGTGCCCGATCTTGCGGCCCGGGCGCACGCCCTTGCCATAGAAGTGCACCTTCACCTCGGGGTCCTTGGCCATGACGTGCAGGTAACGGCGGTAGACGTCAGGGTCCTCGCCGCCCAGCAGGTTGGCCATGACGGTGTAGGGGGCGTTGGTGCGCGGTGACCCCAGGGGCAGGTTCAGGACCGCGCGCAGGTGCTGCTCGAACTGGGACGTGCGCGCGCCCTCGATGCTCCAGTGGCCGGAGTTGTGCGGGCGCATGGCCAGCTCGTTGACGACCACGTCGTCGGCGGTCTCGAACAGCTCCACCGCCAGCACACCGGTCACGTCCAGGGCCTGGGCGATCTCGATGGCCAGCTGCTGGGCGCGCAGGGCCTTGGCCTCGGGCAGGTTCGGGGCGGGGGCGATCACCTCGTGGCAGATCCCGCCGCGCTGTACGGTTTCCACGACCGGGTAGACGGCGACCTGCCCGTGCGGGGAACGGGCCACCTGCACGGCGAGTTCGCGGCTGAAGGCCACCTTCTCCTCGACCAGGAGCGGCACCTCCTCGGCAGCGGCGCGGTCCACGACCTCGCGGGCTTCCTCGGGACCGTCCACGACCCACACGCCCTTGCCGTCGTAGCCGCCGCGGGAGGCTTTGAGCACGACAGGCCACCCGGTCTCCTCCGCGAAGGAAGCGACGTGGTCGAGGGTGGTCACCGCCCGCCAGCGCGGGGAGGGGGCGTCCAGCTCGGCCATGCGGGTACGCATACGCAGCTTGTCTTGGGCGAAGCGGAGGGCGTCGCGGCCCGGGCGCAGCAGCCCGCCCGCCTCCTCCACGGCCCGCAGGACCGGCTCGGGTACGTGCTCGTGGTCGAAGGTGACCACGTCGTGTGCCTTGGCGAAGGCCAGGACGTCGTCGAGGCCGCGGTCATCGCCCAGGGTGACGTCGCCCGCGACCAGGGCCGCGCTGTCGGTGGGGTCGGCTGCCAGGACGGAGAAGTCCACTCCCAGTCCGATGCCCGCCTGGTGGGTCATCCGGGAGAGTTGACCTCCGCCGATCATTCCCACGCGGGGGACGATGCGGTTACGCTCGCTCACAGTTCCTCAACTCAATGCTCGTCAACCGCGGATGCGGGGCGGATCCGCGCACAGCGGAACCTGGCCGTTCGGCTCGGAACCCGCGGCCGGGGTGTCTGTCGAAGCCCCCGGTTAGAGTCTAGGGCGTGCGGTCACCGGGCCCCCAGGTGCCATCCCCACCGCCGCGACCCCCACAGGAGCAGGAAGGCACAGGCCATGCGTGATTTCGCTACCCGGCACCCCCGGTTGGCCAAGCTGGCCGCCGAGGTCGGCAAGTTCGGTTCCGTCGGCGCCGTCGCCTATGTCGTTCAGCTCGTCGTGACCAACCTGCTGTGGGCCAACGGCATGCAGGTGATGGCCGGACAGGTGCTGGGCACCCTGTGCGCGATCGCAGTGGCGTTCGTCGGCAACCGGTTCTGGACCTTCAGCGACCGGGCGCGCACCGGCTACGGCCGGGAGACCTTCCTGTTCCTGGTGATGAACGGCGTGGGCATGCTCATCCAGGTGGGCTGTCAGGCCTTCTCCCTGTACGTGCTCGGCCTGGACGGCCCCCTCGCGCAGAACATCTCCGGCAACGTGGTGGGCGTGGCCCTGGGCACGCTGTTCCGGTTCTTCGCCTACCGCACCTGGGTGTTCCCGCCCCAGCCGGAAACCGAGAGCACCGGCCCGCAGGGCAGCGCCCTTCCCGAGGACGACAGGGCTCCGCGGGCTCAGTAACGGGTGACCGGGCTGCGTCGGCTGACACCGGCGCGGCGGGCCAGGCCGGTGACCAGGAGCAGGTAGAGGCCGACCTGGACGGTGGTCAGCGCCAGAGTCATCGGGGTGTTGGTGCCTAGCGGCAGTCCGCTGCCGATCACGACACCGGTGCCGACCTCGGACAGGCGGCCCTCCACTGCGCACAGGGTGAACTGGACCAGGCTGTTGACCACGTGCAGACCGATGGCGGCCTCCAGGCCGCCGGTGCGCCAGGTCAGCCAGGCCATGCCCAGGCCGAAAACCGCCAGGGACACGGTGGTCCACAGGTTGCCCGGGTGGGTGGAGGCGTACAGGGCGGCGAACAGAGTCCCGCCCGCCAGGACGGCGGGCCACGGGGAGCGCAGCACCCGGGAAAAGGCGCTGTCCCCGGAGGGCGAGCCGAGTGAACCCACGAGCTGCATGGTCAGCCCGCGCACGGTCATCTCCTCGGCCGCGGACTGGAGTGGCACCAGCAGGGCGATCACGAGCAGCGCCGCTGCGAGGACCTCGACGCTGCCGTAGTTGACCGCACCCGGGCCGCCGGCGGGGGTCCCGCCGGACACCAGCAAGAGCAGTCCGGCACCCGCCGTGACGGGGACCGCCGCGGTGAACACGCACCGGGCCAGCCAGCGCCAGCGCACGCGGCCCTCGACCGAGATGAGTGATCCGGCCCGGCGCCACTGCACCACGCGGACCACGAAAAGGGTGACGGGGATCAGCAGCGCTATCGCCGCCAGCCCGAAGGCCAATCCGGCGATCTCACCCACCCGGACCGAGTCCGGGGCCAGGCCGCTGCCACCGAGGATCGCGACGATCGTCACGACGAGCACGACGCCGACCCACAGGAAGAACAGCAGGACCGCGAAGACCAGCACCGCCAGCGGCAGGACCCACCAGCGAAACAGCGGGGTCCGGGCCAGCCTGTGATAGGCCTCACCCTCGGGGAGCTCCGCGCAGGCGAACTGCTTGGAGCGCACCGGACGCGGAGGTGGCCAAGCCCACACCGACGGGTCCGGGGTCAGCGCCGGGTGCCCGCCGGGCGGGGTCTGCCTCGCGCCGCCGGGCGGCCAGGCCCAGGTCTGCTCCTGGGTGTAGCCACCAGAAGCCTGCCCCTCCGGCCCTTCAGGCGCGGCGGGCCAGGACGAACCAGGCGGTGGCGGCACATTTCCCATCGTGCGCCGAGACTACTATCCGGGCATGTATTGCCTGCGTTAAGGCCACGCCGTTATCGCCTGGTCACGGTACGGAACAGCCGCTCCACAGGCCCGCGGAAGAACGGGCGGGAGACCAGTGGGCACTGAGACAAAGGAATAGCGCCCCCCGATCCACCTGTTGGAACAGGTGGTCCTGCGGGTGGTCCTGCAAGCGACACCACAGGCCAAGTACCCCGTCCCGCTGACCTACGATTGAGTACATGTCCTCCACACCCACCACCGAGCAGGTCCACGAAGCCCTGGCCACGGTGCAAGACCCGGAGATCCACCGACCCATCACCGACCTCGGCATGGTCAAGAGCGTCGACATCGCCGACGACGGTGCCGTGCACGTCGGTATCTACCTCACGGTTGCCGGCTGCCCGATGAAGGGCCGCATCGAAAAGGACGTGACGGGAGCGGTGACCAAGGTCGCCGGCGTCACGAAGGTCACCGTCGAACTCGACGTCATGAACGAGGAGCAGCGCAAGGAGCTCCAGACCAAGCTCCGCGGCGGCCAGGCGGAGAAGGAAATCCCCTTCGCCAAGCCGAACTCGCTCACCAAGGTCTACGCGGTCGCCTCGGGCAAGGGCGGTGTCGGCAAGTCGTCCGTCACCGTGAACCTCGCCGCCGCGCTCGCGGCCCAGGGCCACAAGGTCGGTGTCGTCGACGCCGACATCTACGGCCACTCGGTGCCGCGCATGCTCGGTGCGTCGGACTTCCCGACCAAGGTCGAGGACATGATCCTCCCGCCGACCGCGCACAACATCAAGGTCATCTCGGTGGGCATGTTCACCGAGGGCAACACCCCGGTGGTGTGGCGCGGCCCGATGCTGCACCGTGCCCTCCAGCAGTTCCTCTCCGACGTCTTCTGGGGTGACCTGGACGTCCTGCTGATGGACCTGCCCCCGGGCACTGGCGACATTGCGATCTCCGTCGCGCAGATGCTCCCGGGCGCCGAACTGCTCGTGGTCACCACGCCGCAGCAGGCAGCCGCCGAGGTCGCCGAGCGCGCGGGTGCCATCACCGCCCAGACGCACCAGCGCATCGCCGGTGTCATCGAGAACATGTCCTACTACCAGCCGGAGGGCGGCGGCGACCCCGTCTACCTCTTCGGCCAGGGCGGTGGCCAGAAGGTCGCCGACGCCCTAACCAAGACCCTGGGCGCGGAGATCCCGCTCATGGGACAGGTGCCGCTGGACACCCGTCTGCGCGAGGGCGGCGACGAGGGCCAGCCGCTGGTCCTGACCCACCCTGACGCAGAGGCCAGCAAGGTGCTCGTCTCGATCGCCGAGAAGCTGGTCGGTAAGCCCCGCGGGCTGGCCGGGATGCAGCTGGGCATCTCCCCCGCCGGTCGCTGACGACTGACCGCTCCGAAGGTCGGCTGGAAGACACACGTACGGCCCCTGAGTCCTGGGATTCACCCTGGACCCGGGGGCCGTCGTGTTGCCCGGAGCTAGCTTCCCGGCCGGTCGGACATCCGGCCGGACGTCCGACCGGTCACTCGCCCGATCCGAGGGTGACGGTGGCGGTCTCCCGTTCGCCGTCGCGCTCGTACTCCAGCTCGATCTCCTCGCCTGGCGAGCGGTCGCGCACCATCGCCTGGAGTTCGCCGTGGGAGTTGACCCTGCGGCCGTCGAAGCTGACGATCACGTCACCCGGCTGCAGCCCGGCCGCGTCGGCGGGGCCGCCCGGCTCGACCGCGTCGTCGTCCTCGGCGATGACCGCGCCGATGACCGGGCTTTCACCGTCATAGGTGACACCGAGGTCGGCGGGGCCGGTGTTCTCCGCGTCGTCGGTGCCGATCATCCGCTTGACGACCTGCTCAGCCTCCGTGGCAGGGATCGCGAAGCCCAGGCCGATGTTGCCGCCGGGCTGTTCGCCCATGAAGCCGCCGCCCATGGTGACGATCATCGAGTTGACCCCGATGACCCTGCCCTGGATGTCCACGAGGGGCCCGCCGGAGTTGCCGGGGTTGATCGCGGCGTCGGTCTGGATGGCGAAGAACTGGCTCTGGCCCTCGTCGGAGCTGACCGGACGGTCCATGGCGCTGATGATGCCCTGGGTGACGGTTCCGGCCAGGCCCAGGGGCGCGCCGATCGCGATGACCTCGTCGCCGACGACCGCTTCGTCGGAGTTGCCGAACTCCAGCGGCTCGACGTCGTTGGGGTCCTCCAGTTCCAGGACGGCGAGGTCAGACGTGGGGTCGGAGCCGATCACCGTGGCCAGGCTGAACTTGCCATCGCTGTACTCAATGATGATCCCGTCCTCCTCGAGCGGCGTGGAGACGTGTTCGTTGGTGACCACGTAGTCGCCGTCGATGACGAAACCCGAACCGCTCGCCCCGATCCGGCCGCCCGCGCTGCGCAGGGAGACCACGCTCGGGCTGACCCGCTGGGCCACCCCCGCGATGGTGTCGGGGGCGCGCTCGGGCGCTTCGGACGGGGGTTCGTTGATGGTCGGCCCCGGGTCGGGGGCCGGGGCGGCCTGTTCCCCGGAGGAGCTGATCAGGCCGCCGGCGAGCCCGCCCGCGCCGCCCGCGATGAGGGCGACGACGAGCATGCCGCTCAGCGCGATCCAGGCGGGGACCCCGCGCCTGCGGGAGCCCGTCCCCTGCCTCGGGGCGGGCTGGGTGTACTGGGCCTGGGTCCCGGGCGGCGAGGCGAAGTGCCCGTGGCTCTGGGACGCCTGCTGGGCAGCCTGACCCTGCTGGGCGGTCTGACCATACTGGGGCTGCTGAGGTTGCTGCGCCTGCTGACCGTACTGGGGTTGCTGTCCTTGCTGAGGTTGGCTGGGACCGCCGACGCCCTGGTGGTAGCCGGTGGGGTCCTCCGAGGAAGGGGGCCGGTTGGGGTTCATGGGGTCTCCGCTGCCGGGGGACGAACC
This sequence comes from Nocardiopsis valliformis DSM 45023, assembly GCF_000340985.1. Lineage (NCBI taxonomy): Bacteria > Bacillati > Actinomycetota > Actinomycetes > Streptosporangiales > Nocardiopsidaceae > Nocardiopsis > Nocardiopsis valliformis. The sequence continues at coordinate 59,229 of NZ_ANAZ01000025.1, read as the reverse complement.
GTGAGTGGTGCCCTGGTTCACGGGACGTTCTGACTGGGGAGGCTGGCCTCCCCCGGTGTGGGGCGGGGCGATCCACTCACCGGTGGGTCGCCGTGGTGGTTCCGCAGGCGCCTGCCCCTGGGCGGATGTGCCCGGCACACCTCGCTGAGGTCCTCCACCGCTCGGCGAGGGGGTAGGCCCCTGCGCGGGTTCCGAACGGTCGTTGTCCTGACTCAAGACCTGCTCCGTATGTCGCTTGGCTTTCGGCTCGGCACACGCTCCGCCACCCGGGCCAACCCCTTACAGGAGGCCCAGCCGGGATAGACCCCGCAGCACCCTGGCCCAGAAGCCCGAGTCCTCGGGCCCTGGCAACGCGGCCACTGCCGAGGAGGCCAGGTCCGCGGGGGCGTCGGCCAGGACCGTGTAGACGAATCCGTTCGCCTGCCACACGCTCTGGTACTGACCCACGTCTCCGCCGAAGATCGTGTCGTGCCCTGTTGTGACGCCTCCTCCCCCCGTCCCGGTTCCGACATATCCGTTATGAAGTGTGGAGGGGTGTTCTGTTCCCAGCTTGCCACGTTGGCTGAAAACCGACACCTGCGAGAGCCCGTCTGAGTAGACGGCGTGCACGACCGGCTCGCCCTCGTAGTGCTTGGAGCGGGTGTCGACCAGCCGGAGGTTCCAGGTGAGGTGCTCGGGCAGCACCCAGCCCGCCTCGCGAAGTTCGCGGCGTTCCGCACTGTCCAGGGCGTCACCCCAGGGCGAGTCCCCGAGGACCTCGTCCGGCCAGGAGCCCTCCTCCAGGCTGAGCTCGGTGAGGTGGCTGCTGAACGCCTCCTCCCCCGCGAGGTCGTACACCGTGTGGCCCAGGAGAAGGTCGGTCTCGATGTCCACCCAGAAACGCCCGGCGACGGTGGAGTCCGCGCGCAGGACCTCCACCAGGTGGGCCGGGCGGCCGTCGAGGTCGTCGGGGCCCGAGTCCACCACGTGGTAGGTGTCCTCGAGCACGTCCAGCAGTCGCTCGTCGAGGGACTCCAGGGCGGAGGAGGCCAGCACGACGAAGGCGCGTTCCTCTCCGGCCTGTTCCTCCCCGTCCAACGGGGACATGGCCAGGCCCGCGCCCGGCCGGTTGACCACGCGTACGTCGACCCCGCCCCGGTCAGCGCTCTCCGGTCCACGCACCTCGCGCACGGCGGTGTAGGCCACCTCGTTGTGCGAGGCGGCGGAGAGCTGCAGTACGGCCATGCCGTCGTCGTCGCCCTCGGCCGGAACCGAGGTGGCCTCCGGATGTACCGCGCCGGTCAGTACGAGGACGCACAGCAGCGCGGCGATGACGGCGGACGCGGGTCCGGAGTACGGACCGGAAGAGGGGCCTTCCGACCTCACCGGGTCGTTTCGGTCGGGGCCGAGGAGTGCTCGGCCACGACGGGCAGGGGTTCGAACGGTGCCTGGTGCGCGGGCAGTGGGTCCACCACCGGGATCTGACGGCTGGTCACCGCGTGCTCGACCGCGAAGTCGGCCAGGTGGGGTTCGACCACCGGAGTGTCCTCGCCCTCAGCCCCCGCGACGAACGCGCTCCCCAGGAGCGCCGTCGCCACCGCCAGGCCCGCGACCGCGTAGCGCCCGCCGGAGAAGTACGGCAGCAGGCCGGAGAACCGGTCGCCGCCGTCCCGGCGTTCGGGTCGGGCCGGGACGTACCGCTCCGGCTGGGTCCGCGGCTGGTTCGTGGGCGCGGTGGACCGGTTCCCGTCCGTCCGGGTCGAGCGGTTCCCGGAGTGCCGGTCGGTCTGCTCGGCCATCAGGGGTCCGCCCGTGGGGTACCCGCCGAGGGGTCGGGAGTGCCCCAGCGGGGGGCTCGATCCGAAAGGGCTGCCCGAGGGCTGGTCCGAGGGGCCGCGATCACCCCGATCACCGGGACCGCCGCCCATGCCGCCCAGGCCGGGCTGGGACATCAGGCGCCCCATGAAGTCCATGTCAGGTTCGGGTTCGCCGAGCCCAGTGAGTCTGCGCTTGAGCCGGCGCATCATGTCGGCCTCGAAACGGCACGACTCGCACTTGGCCAGGTGGATGAGGGCACGCTCGTGTTCGGCGGCACCCAGCTCCCCGTCGATGAGCGCCGAGAGGCGCTCCCCGAGGTGGTCCATGCTCACTCCGCCTCCCCGTGCATCACGTCGGTTCCGCCGCCCCGGGTCATGCTCTGGGCGCCGTCCTGACCGCCGTTCAGGGCCTGGGCCGCCAGGGACCTGCGGTGCTCCAGGGCGCGGCGGAGCTGGGCCCTGCCTCGGTGGATGCGGCTGCGTACGGTACCGAGCTTGACGTCGAGTGTGGCCGCGATCTCCTCGTAGGAGAGCCCCTCGATGTCGCACAGCACGACGGGGGCGCGGAACTCGGCAGGCAGGGCGTCCAGTGCGCTCTGGATGTCGGCGTCGAAGTGCCGGTCGTCGTAGCGCTGGGCGGGCGAGGGCTCGCGGCCCTCCAGGCGTTCGTCGGCGTTGTCGGCCAGCCCCTCGAAACGGATGCGGGCCTTGCGCCGGGCCATGTCGAGGAAGAGGTTGGTGGTGATGCGGTGCAGCCACCCCTCGAAGGTTCCGGGAGTGTAGTTGGCGAGGGAGCGGAACACACGGATGAAGACCTCCTGGGTGAGGTCCTCGGCATCGTGCTTGTTCCCGGTGAGGCGATAGGCCAGCCGGTAGACCCGCGGCGAGTGGACGCGCACGACCTCTTCCCAGCTCGGGGGTTCCCATGCCTCGAACTCAACGGCAGGGCCGGTCTCTGGCACCGCGCTGCTCCCTTCGTCCCGCTGGTCTCGCCTCGAAGCCGATCCGCTCCACGGGGGTTGGTTCGGGGGGAGTTTACTTCGTGGCGATCAACGTGCGTTCATCCCGATTCAACGCCGGGGGACGCCGATTAAGTTCCCGCCGCCACACTCGGAGTTCCGGCCGGATCAGGCTAGTCTTTTGCGCAGGGACATACCTGGCCGCGACCACCATTCTACGGTGGGTGACGATCCCCCGGTCAGAGCGCCTGGCCACAACATTCAGCAGGACTTGGGAGGCCGTCATCAGCGCAGAAGAGAGCGTCGCCCGGACCATGTGGGTCCGGACCGAGCAGGCTCGGTTCGAGGAGTCCGCCATGGGCGACGGACCTCTGGCGGACGCTTACGACGCGGGTGTGCGTGCCGCCGCACCGCCCGTGGACGCCGCGACGGGGGCGGCGCTGCGGTTCCTCAGCGCCGCTATCGGTGCCCGTTCGGTGGTGGAAGTGGGCACCGGCTGCGGGACGTCGGGGATCTGGCTGCTGCGGGGGATGGTGCCGGAGGGGATCCTGACGACGGTGGACGTCAACGCCGCCTACCAGGACTACGCGCGTTCGGCCTTCGCCCGGGCCGGTTTCGGCGCGGGCCGGGCCCGGCTGATCCGCGGTACGGCACTGGAGGTACTGCCCCGGCTGACCGACGGCGGCTACGACATGGTGTCCGTCGACGCGGACCAAGTCTCCTACCCGGCCTACCTGGAAGAGGCGCTGCGGCTGCTGCGGCCGGGCGGGGTCGTGGTGTTCAACAACGTCATGGTGGGCTCGGACGAACCCGACGGCCCGCTGCGGGTCCCCGGCCCGGCGGAGATCGCGGTGCGCGAGGTCATGCAGCGGATGCGCGAGGACGAGTCCTTCATCCCGCTGCTGGTACCGGTGGGCGAAGGGCTGCTCGCCGCCATCCGCCCCTGAAAGCCACGGGCCTACGCAGACATACCGCGGGCCCGGATGGAAGAGGTCTTCCGCCCGGGCCCGCTGGTCGTCCGTGCGACCCGAATACCTACTTTCGGGCGAGCCAGCGCAGCAGGGTTCGGGTGGCGAAGGCGGTACCGCCCTTGGTGAGCAGGCCGCTCTCCTGCATGGACCGGCCCGGACCGGCGATGTCCAGGTGGGCCCAGGGCAGGTCGCCGGTGAACTCGCGCAGGAACAGCGCCGCGTCGGTGGCCCCGGCCGGACCGAAGTCCTTGCCGCGGGTACCGATGTTGGCCAGGTCCGCCACCCGGGACTTGGTGGTGGGGACGTAGTCCTCAGTGAGCGGCATCCGCCACAGCGGCTCGCCCGCTTCCTCGCCGGCGGCCTCGATCTCGGCCGCGACGGAGTCGTCGGTGCTGTAGAGCGCGCCGATCCCGGTGCCCAATGCCAGCTTGGCGGCGCCGGTCAGGGTGGCGACGTCGACCAGGACGTCCGGGGCGAGCTCGGTGCTGGCGTAGCCCATGGCGTCGGCCAGGACCAGGCGGCCCTCGGCGTCGGAGTTGAGCACCTCGACGGTCTTGCCGGTGTAGGTGGTCAGGACGTCGCCGATACGGGTGGCGTCACCCGAGAAGGCGTTCTCCGCCAGCGCGAGCAGGCCGGTGACCCGGACGTTCGCTCCCACGGAGGCCAGCGCCGACAGGACAGCCAACACGATGGCCGAGCCGCTCATGTCGGTCTTCATGAGCTTCATGTTGTCGTTGGGCTTGAGCGAGAGACCACCGGTGTCGAAGGTGATGCCCTTGCCGACCAGCACGACGTGCCCGGTGGGGTTCTCCGGGGTGTAGGACAGCTGGACCAGCCGCGGCGGCCGGGTTGAGCCCTGGCCGACCGCGAGGATCGCACCGAAGCCCTCGTTCTCCAAGTCTTTCTCGTCCCACACGCGCACGGTCAGGCCGGAGTCCTCAGCCGCCTCACGCGCCCGGGCGGCCATCCACTCCGGGTCCTTGGTCAACGAGGGGGTGTTGATCAGGTCCCGGGCCAGGGCGGTGGCCGTGGCCAGGGTGCTGCCCAGGGCGAGGGGTTCGATCAGGGCCGCGGGGTCGCCGACAACGTCGATGACGGGTGCGGGCCGCTGGTCCGCCGGGGCCTCGGCGCTCTTGAGCGTGAAGGTGTAGGAGGCGAGCAGGGCGCCCTCGGCGAAGGCCGTGGCCGCCGCGGCGTCCGAGCCGGGCCAAGCGAGGGCGATACGCTCCTTGCCCCGTGCGGCCCGGGAGAGGGCGGCGCCCGCCTTCCGGAGGTCGTCGGGGCTGCCCGAACCGACTCCGAGAAGGGCCAGGCGGACCAGGCCCCCGTCCCGGGACACCGGGAACTGGGCGAGCTCACCGGGCTTGCCGGTGAGCGCGTAGTGCGCGAACAGGTCCGCGAGCTGGGAGGGAAGGACCTGTGTCAGTCCGCCGTCGGCGACCCCTCCGACCGCCTCGGGGCCTTCCTCGCCCGTGAGTACGGGGAGGACCAGCAGGTCCGCGGTGGATTCGGCGAGGGTCCCCGGTACGGGGTGGATCTCCGTGGCGAATGGCACAGGCCGCTCACAATCGTTCACTCATTGCGGGAGGTTCACGCATGTGGGAGGTGTGAAACCTCGGGGGTCGTCAGGGCGTTCCGGCCCAGGTGGGGGACGGGTCGTATCCGGTTATCCGACGACACCCTGGAGCGCGTCCCGGAGCTCGGTCGCCTCGTCCGGAGTGAGCTCCACAACGAGACGGCCGCCGCCCTCGAGCGGGACCCGCATGATGATGCCGCGACCCTCCTTGGTGACCTCCATCGGCCCATCGCTGGTCCTCGGCTTCATCGCCGCCATGCCATTCCCCTTTCTAGGTGTTCCTCGCAGATGGCCGGGGCCGACCCACAGCACCGACACCGATCCGCCTGAACGGTTCGGCTTCGGAGCCGTGGGCCGGTTCCGCGTGACTCGCGCCCGTGTGACTTAAGGGACGTGCATCACTCTTCGCCCATTATCTCGGAGGTTGACCCATGGGTGTGCGCCGGGCGACAGCCGGGCCACCTCCGTGCGTTCCCGCAGCGAGGAATCGTTGGTCAGTAAGGTTATATCGGTCTCGACCGAAACCCGTGCGGTGCAAGAGCGGCCGCACGGACTATTGCCGCAGGACAGCGGGTCAAACCAGGAAGTCGACCGGCACCCGGACCGAAGGCGCCACCTGGGACTTTCGTCCTCTTCTGCGCTCAGTCCAGGGTCCCGGTGGAAACCATCCTGGTTCCCTCACGGGTCACGGAGGACCATTCCGCGTTGAGGCCCCCGCCGTCCGAAACAGGCCAGAGGGTTAGTTCCGACTCGTCGACGCAACGGTCTTCCGGGTCGGAGATCTCGGTGTAGGAGTACACCAGCCGGTCGCCGTCGCGCGCCGACAGCTCCAGTGTTCCGGAGCAGGAGAAGGTGCTCCAGGCGGTACTGCCGCGTTCGGCGCCCTCCTCGATCCGCACCTCAGCATCCCATTCGGCGACGGGTTCGCCATCGGTGTCGACCTGGCTCATCGACCCCGACCACGATCCGACGAACTCGTCGGGGTCGGGCGCGGTGGTGACGGCATCGTCGCCGGAACCGTCCAGGTAGGCCCAGGCCGCGAAGCCCCCGCCGCCGAGCAGCAGGAGGACGGCCGCGGCCACGGTCACCTTGGTGAACTGACGGCGGCGCTTGTCCCGGTACCTGGTCGCGCGGGGCGGCGGCCACAGGGACATCTGACGCACCGGGGTGGCGGATTTCCCGTGCCCGTCCTCTGAGCCCGCTCGGAGTTCGGCTGCTGTGTCCATCCTCGCCATCCTCACGACGGTCCACCCGCTCCGGCGGAGCGGGGGTACGCATGTACAGCGACCGAGAATAGAGCAACTGAACGCACCACATCCGACCAAGAACGACACATCGGATGTGATGCACGACATAGGGGTTCCGGGCGCGCCGGGCCCCGGCGAGGGAGTCGCCGATCGGGCGAAGCGGGATCAGGCCTGGTCGTCGCGGTTGCCGCCACCGACCGTGGCGTCGTCGGCCCGGGGGGAGGTTTTGGCCACGGACCCGGCTGAGGGATCCACGGCGGACTCGGAAGAGAGGTCGGCGGAGGGCTCGGTTTCCTCGACGGGCCCGACCTTCGATCCGGAGGCGGGCTGGTCGGCGGGCAGCTCGCCCTCCCCCGGCAGGTACGAGCCGGGCCGGGGGCCGGTGCCCCGGGGGACGTAGGACGGGTCCAGGCGGGCCAGCCGCCACTCCAGGTCCTCGATCCGCTCCTCCCGCTCGCGCAGGGTTCCGGTGAGCCGCACCAGCAGCTCGTCGACCGCGCGCACGTGGTAGCCCCACATGGACAGGGGAAGCAGGAGTCCGCCCAGGTCACGGGAGCCCACCGGGCGCCCCTCGGGCAGGTTCAGCGGGGGGAAGTCGGCCTCGAACCGGGCGAGCTGGCCACCCTTGCCGAGCACGACGTAGACCACGCCGACGAGCACGGCGAGCGCGGCCGCAGCGACCAGGATCATGATGAAGATAGGCACGGCTCCGATCGTGCCACACCGCCGCCCTCCCCCGGGAGTGGCCGGGCGTGGGAGACTCGGCGGGGGTCGAATCCGCGCTTGCGAGTCCTGAACCCGGACTCCGTTCCCGAGTACAGCTCCACGGCGGCCCCCGAGGGTTCCTGGACCGCGGACGCGGGCCACCGCCCACCGGCGGCCCGGGTGTCGGACCTGGTCACCGAGGGGCACACCGTCCTGGTCCGCTGCACGCGGCCGGCCGGGCAGGAGCCGCGCACGGACCTGCCCCCGGCCCCGCCCGGGATCGCGGGCGCCGTCCCGGTCGAGGCCGCCGAGGAGGTGGCTCTGGCCACCGTGTACGCCTGGGCGGGCGCGAGTGTGTTCGTCACGGCCCACCCGGAGCGGGTCCGCCGGGCGCTGGACATGGTCGCGTCGGTGCGCGGCGAGCGCCCGCCCGCGGCCGTGCGCCGGGGGCTCGCCTAGGTGGAGGGTCCGGGCTCGAAGCGCTCGAACTTGTTCTCGATGTGCAGGTGCGCCTGCTGGACGATGCGCACGGCCTCGTCCGGGTCGTCGGTGACGTGGAGCAGTTCCATGTCCGTGTCCGCGATCAGCCCGTGCTTGAGCAGGCTCGCCTCCACCCACTCGCGCAGACCACCCCAGAACTCGGTGCCGATCAGCACCACGGGGAAGCGGGTGATCTTCTTGGTTTGGACCAGGGTGATCGCCTCGAACAGCTCGTCGAGCGTGCCGAACCCACCGGGCAGCACCACGAAGGCCTGCGAGTACTTCACGAACATCGTCTTGCGGACGAAGAAGTACCGGAAGGTCATCCCCATGTCGATGTAGGGGTTGAGCGACTGCTCGAACGGTAGCTCGATGCCGAGCCCGACGGACAGCCCGCCCGCCTGCTGGGCGCCCTTGTTCGCGGCCTCCATCATCCCGGGTCCGCCGCCGGTGATGGTGGCGTACCCGGCGGCAGCGAGCTTGGCGCCGACCTCGACGCCCAGTTCGTAGTACTCGGTCCCGGGCTTGATCCGCGCCGAGCCGAAGACGCTCACCGCGGAGGGGAGCTCGGACAGCAGCCCGAAGCCCTCCACAAACTCCGACTGGATGCGCAGCACCCGCCAGGGGTCGGTGTGCACCCAGTCGGAGGGCCCTCGCCGGTCGAGGAGCCGCTGGTCGGTCGTGGTGTCGGGGATCGCGCGGCCACGGTAGGTGAGCGGTCCGGCGCGACGCACGTCTTCTTCTTCCGTCATGCCCGTAAAGTTATCCACCCGAGGCAATCTCACACCCGAACGACGCGTGACACGCTGGTGACCGGTAGCGGTCAGGCCAGGTCAGCGCAGCTCAGAGCAGGTCAGAGCTGATCAGCGCCGGCCGGTGAGCCAGGCGACCATGCGCTCCTCAGCCTCGCGGATCTGCGGGATCTTCGCGTACTCGTCGCGCGTGTGGGCGAGCATCGGGTCGCCGGGGCCGTAGTTGACCGCGGGCACGCCCAGTTCGGAGAAGCGCGAGACGTCGGTCCAGCCCAACTTGGCGCGGGCCTGGCCCTCACCGACCGCGGTGACGAACGCCGCCGCGGACGGGTCGTCCAGACCGGGGCGGGCCGGGGCGGAGGAGTCGGTGACCTCGACCTCGAAGCCCTCGAACACCTCGCGCAGGTGGGCCTCGGCGTCGGCCGGGGTCAGGTCCGGGGCGTAGCGGTAGTTCACCCGCACCACGCACTCGTCCGGGATGACGTTCCCGGCCACGCCGCCCTCGACGAACACAGCGTTCAGGCCCTCGTGGAAGGTCAGGCCTTCCACCTCGGGCCGGCGGGGCGTGTAGGCGCGCAGGACGTCCAGGACGGCGCCCGCCTTGTGGATGGCGTTCTCGCCCTTCCACGAGCGCGCGCTGTGGGCGCGCTTGCCGTACGCCTTCACGTCCACGCGCATCGTGCCCTGGCAGCCGCCCTCGATCACCCCGTCCGTGGGCTCCATCAGGATCGCGAAGTCCCCGGCAAGCCACTCCGGGTGGTTGCGGCTCAGGCGCAGGAGGCCGTTGCGGACGGCATCGACCTCCTCGTTGTCGTAGAAGACGTAGGTGACGTCGTGGACCGGCTCGGTGACCAGAGCGGCCAGCTTGAGCTGGACGGCCACGCCCGCCTTCATGTCGGAGGTGCCGCAGCCGTAGAGGCGGTCGCCGTCCACGTGCGAGGGGACGTTCTCGACGATCGGCACGGTGTCGAGGTGCCCGGCGATCACCACGCGGCGGTCACGGCCCAGTTCCGTGCGGGCCACGACGGCGTCGCCGTCGCGCGTGACGGTCAGGTGGGGCAGTGCCGACAGGGCGCTCTCGACCGCGTCGGCGAGGGCCTTCTCGTCACCGCTCTCGGAACGGGTGTCCACGAGGGCGGCGGTCAGGTCCGCCACGTCCGAGGTCAGGTCCAGCATGGTGTCGCCCCGTTTCGGTGAGGTGTGTGGGTGGCTGTGCGTGCACGCACGCAACACTTCGCCACCTTAGAACAGACGAAGGGGACGCCCTCCCCTGCTGGGAGGACGCCCCGCTCGTTGTTCTGTGATCCCTTACGCGTTGACGCCGTGCTCGCGCAGGAGGTCGTTCAGGGCGAGCTTGTCGTGCTCCTGCCCCTCCTCCAGACGCTTGAGCACCAGCAGCACCGGCATACCGAAGTCGCCGCCGGGGAAGCTCTTGGTCCGGTTGGCGGTGACGCACACCGACCAGGCCGGGGCCTCGCCGCGGGGCAGTTCCGCACCGGTCTCGGCGTCGAAGACGCGCGTGGACGAGGTGAGGATGGTGCCCGCACCGAGCTTGGCGCCCTTGCGGACGCGGGCGCCCTCGACGACCATGCTGCGCGAGCCGAGGAAGGCCTCGTCCTCGATGATCACCGGGGAGGCCTGCGGGGGCTCCAGGACGCCGCCGACGCCCACGCCACCGGACAGGTGGACGTTCTCGCCGACCTGCGCGCAGGAACCGACGGTGGCCCAGGTGTCGACCATGGTGCCGGAGCCGACGTAGGCGCCGATGTTGGTGAAGGACGGCATGAGCACGACGCCCGGGGCCAGGAAGGAGCCCCAGCGGGCGATGGCGCCCGCGACGACGCGGACACCGTCGAAGCGGGTCTTCAGCGGCATGCGGTCGTGGTGGTAGAAGTCGCCGACCTGCGACTCCTTCATGTCCAGGACCTTGAAGCCGAGGAGGATGGAGCGCTTGGCGCGCTCGTCGACCACCACATTGTCCGTGGCGGGGTCGACGAAGGCCACACGGGCCTTGCCCTCGTCGATCTGGTCGATGGCGCCGGTGATGATCTCACGCGCCTCGGTGTGGCCGGGGGTCAGTTCGGAGCGCTGCTCCCAGAGTTCGTCGATCTGGTCGGGCAGCGGACTGGTGTACGAGCTGGTCATGTAAACCCACGTTAGCCGCTCCGCGAGGGTGGATGGTCGACGCCCCGCCCACAGGGTTCCTCTGAGGGTTCGTGGTGCCGACTACACTTTCGCCGAGGCTCACCCGGGACCGCCTCCTACAGGAGCCCGGCACGCCCCTCGCACCGACCCGGTCCTCCCCTCGGGCCCGGACACGGTGCGGTCCACCTGTCATCGACCCTTGGTGCGCCCGTGCCCAGTAAACGCCGGAAGTTCTCCGCGTTCGCCAAGATCCTCCTCATCCTCACCTTCGTCTGCGGCCTGTTCGTCGCCGGGGGCTACTACGTGCTGACCACGTTCGAGCCCCTGGACACCCGCGAACGCCCCGACCCGGGCTGCCGTCTGGCGCTGACCGACGGGCGCTATGAGATGGAGATCGCCCAGGCCGTGAACGCGGGCACCGTGGGCGGGGTGGCCTTCAGCCGCGACCTGCCCGAGCACGCGGTGACCGTGGCCTACGCCACGGTGTGGCAGGAGTCCACCTTCTACAACGTGGACTACGGCGACCGGGACTCCCTGGGCCTGTTCCAGCAGCGCCCCTCCCAGGAGTGGGGCGAGCCGGAGGAGATTCTGGACCCGGTCTTCGCCAGCAGGGCGTTCTACGACAGGCTCGTCGAGGTCGACAACTGGGAGGACCGGCCAGTCTACGAGGCCGCCCAGGCGGTCCAGCGCAGTGCCGAGGGGTTCGCCTACGACCAGCACGAGGGCCTGTCCGCCCGGATGGCCGAGGTCTTCACCGGACGTAGCGGCCCCGCGGTGACCTGCTGGTTCGAGGAGGAGACCCTGGACTCGATGCGGGCCGGGGACGCCGACGTGGCGGGCGCCCAGGAGGAGATGGCACGGGTGTTCGGCACCGATCCGGCGCAGCTTCCGGTGGACCCGGACCAGGCCGGCCAGACCGGCGACCTGGGGTGGGCGATGGCCCTGTGGGCCGTAGTGCACGCCGAGGAGTACGGGATCACGTCGGTGACCTACGAGGACCAGCGCTGGGAGGCCTCCGACGGCATGGACAGAGACGAGGCCTGGGCCGAGCTGGAGGACGAGGGCGACCACACCGGCGGCCGCGTGGTCCTGAGGTAGGCACGGAAGCGATCCGGGTACGGCCGGGTCCTGAGAGCTCGGACCCGGCCGCCGGTACTTCTCGGTTACTCGGACAGGCGCTTGACGGCGGTGTCCACGCGCTCGTCGGTGGCGGTGAAGGCCACCCGCACGTGGCGGTCGCCCGCGGCGCCGTAGAACGCGCCCGGAGCGACCAGCATGCCGCGCTCGGCCAGGGCGCCCACGGCGCCCCAGGAGTCGTGGTCGGGGTGGCTGGCCCACAGGTACAGGCCCGCGTCCGAGTGCTCGATGCGCCAGCCCGCCTGTTCGAAGGCGGTGCGCAGCTTGGCGCGGCGGTCCCGGTAGCGCTCCTTCTGCTCGGCGGCGTGCGCGTCGTCGTCCAGGGCGGCCTTCATGGCGGCCTGCACCGGGGCGGGCACGATCATGCCCGCGTGCTTGCGCACGGCGAGGAGTTCGGCGACCAGGTCGGGATCGCCCGCGACGAAGGCGGCACGGTACCCGGCGAGGTTCGAGCGCTTGGACAGCGAGTGCACGGCCAGCAGGTTCTCGTGGGAGTCTCCGCACACGTCCGGGTGCAGGATCGACACGGGCTCCGCGCCGTCCCAGCCGAGGTCGAGGTAGCACTCGTCGGAGGCGACGATCGCGCCCCGCTCGCGGGCCCAGGCCACCACCTTGCGCAGGTGGTCGACGCCCAGCACGCGGCCGGTCGGGTTGCCGGGCGAGTTCACCCACACCAGCTTGACGTCGGCCGGGCCGAGCGAGGTGAGGCCGTCGGAGGGCACCGGGGTGGCCCCGGCGATGCGCGCGCCGACGTCGTAGGTCGGGTAGGCCAGCTCGGGGTGGACCACGGTGTCGCCCGCGCCCAGGCCGAGCAGGGTCGGCAGCCAGGCCACCAGCTCCTTGGAGCCGACGGTGGGCAGCACCGCACCGTCGGCGACGCGCACGCCGTGGCGGCGCTCCAACCAGCCCTGGATGGACGCGCGCAGCTCGGGCGTGCCCCAGGTGAGCGGGTAGCCGGGCGAGTTCGCGGCGTCCGCGAGGGCCTTGCGGAGGTTGTCGGGGACCGGGTCGACGGGGGTGCCCACGGAGAGGTCGACGATGCCGTCGGAGTGGGCCGAGGCCGTTTTCTTGTACGGCGTCAGACGGTCCCACGGGAAAGTCGGGAGCCGATCGGTCACCGGTCGACGTTCACCCATCGGTGCGCACTCCATTCTGAATCACTGCTTGGCCATCCTGATTACTGCCTGCTCGGGCAGGGCGTTGCCGGGGGCGTGTAAGGGCCCCACACAACAGCGTCGCGCCGACCCCCGGCCAGGGGTCGGCGCGACACGTCACGCTTGTTCGGCCTCACACCCACGCAACCTCTGCGCCAAGGGGATGCGGTGGCGGACCGCCGCTACTCGGCCTGCGGAGGCAGCTTGGCGACGATCGGGTGGTCGCGGTCGATCTTGCCGACCTTGGAAGCGCCGCCGGGAGAGCCGAGGTCGTCGAAGAAGTCGACGTTCGCCTTGTAGAACTCGGACCACTGCTCGGGCAGGTCGTCCTCGTAGTAGATGGCCTCCACCGGGCAGACCGGCTCACACGCACCGCAGTCCACGCACTCGTCCGGGTGGATGTAGAGCATGCGGTCGCCCTCGTAGATGCAGTCCACGGGGCACTCGTCAATGCACGCCTTGTCCAGCACATCAACACAGGGCTGCGCGATGACGTAGGTCACGTCGTACTCCTTGTCTCACCCCCGATTACCCACGGGGGAGGCGGGGACCTTCAGAGATCTCCGGACCCGGTCCGACGTGCGGGCGTCGGCTCCGGTCCGAGCTCTGCAAGCAATTGGCACAGATGTCGTACTCCTAGTATGGCGCTGGAGAACACCCATCGCACACTCGGGGGGCCGGATTTCATGCAGTTGCGGGGACGATTGGTCCACAGGATCGTGCCGAATGACCTAGGCAAGCGGGTATCCGTGCGAATCACCCACCCCGGGGGCGGGTTCACCGATATCGTCGGAGTCGTGGAGTCCTGGGCCGAAGGCGTGCTCACACTGCGCAGGAGGGACGACTCGACGGTGGAGGTCCTCGAGGCCGACATCGTCGCGAGCAGGGTCGTCCCCCCGGTTCCCCCGCGGCGGCGTGACGGGCGTCCCCCACAGGCGCCCTGAGGCAGCACGGGGGAAGCACAGGGCACACGGGCGGGATGCGCGCACACGTGTCCGCCCTCCGAACAGCAAAGACGGCCCGACTGCGGCTCACGTGACGAATACGACCCGCCCAGCGGGTCGCGAAGGGGTGCCCATCGGCACCCGCAAGCTGGCATTCTTCGGCCTTTCCGGGGTAGGAGAGGCTCAGCCCCGGCGCGGTGGTTCCCCCAACCGTGACCTCGGGCGGACAACGAAGCACCGAGCCCGGCCGTCCCACCCCTTGGACGGACCGGGCACGAGGTACGCGGGGAGGTGACGCCCATCATGAGGGAGGCGGTCGCGTCCGCACTCGCCGAACTGGCCCGGCGGGACGAGCGGGCTGCCGACATGGCACGGCTGGCTCTGGGCACCCTCGCCCCCGACGGTGAGATCCAGCGGCTCAACCAGCACTCCGTGCAGCGTTTCTGCTGGTACGAGCTGCCCATGCGCTTCCAGAACTCCGCCGACGACTCCCTGTTCACGGTGCGCTCCCTGTGCCACCTCTTCCAGCTGCTCAAGCTGTACCGGTACGCCGGGGTCTGTTCAGCCCCCGAGACCGCCACCCTGCTCGCCCTCTACGACTCCGACCACACCGCGGGTCTGGCCATGTACGAGCGGCTCATGTGGGAGTCCGGGGTGGAACCCCCGGACCTGCCCGAGCTCACCTGGGGCACCGCCGTCGGCGACGTCGAGCTGCACGCCCGCCGGGAGACCGCAGCCGCCCTGGAACTGGCCATCTCCCTCGGCGACATCCGGCCCGGCAAGCGCGGCTGGCGCCCCGCCCAGGAGCGGTTCGCCCGCTCCTTCCTCACCCAGCCCGACCACCGCGGGCTCAGCCACCTGGACCGGATCCGCGAGGAACGGGTCCGCGCCTGGATGTCCTCGTCGTCGCACCCGCACCGGCAGCGGCTGTGGCCGCTGGTGGGCCAGGTGATCGCCGGGGCGGACGTCCCGCGCGGTTCGGACGCCGCGATGGCGCCGCTGCAGCGGCTGCTGGACCTGGCCGCGGACGGGATCGCCCTCACTCAGATCGGGTACATCTCCCCCGGTGTGGTCCGGCAGATGTGCGAGGACTTCGGCTGGTCCACGACCCCCGAACCCCCACGCAGCGAGACCGACGCCACCCAGATCATCGCCCTGCACCAGGTGCTGCGCATCATGCGCGCCGTGCGCCGGTCCGGCCGCCGACTCGAACTCACCCGCCGGGGCCAGCAGCTGCGCGAGGACCCCGACTCCCTCTGGCAAGCCGCCACGGAGACCCTGTGCCGGACCGGCGGCATCCAGCAGGCCGCCGCCGAGACCTTGCTCGGCATGCTGCTGGCCCGTTCACCGCAGGGGCTGGGCTCGCACGCCCGGCGCGGGATCTCCGACGCCGAGGCGGCCGAGCAGGTGCTCACCGAGTCCGGATGGCGCCCGGTGGAACCGCAGGTGGCCGCCGGCCGGCACGCGGCCGCGCACCGGCGCACCGCCGAGACCTCCTCGGACCAGGTGCGCGCGATGGTGATGGCGGTCGGCTGGCTGCTGGAGGCGCTCGGCCTGGTCACCGGGGACGACAGCGACGGCCGCCGGGAACTCACCCCGGCTGGTCGGGCCTTCGCGGTGGCCTGCCTGCACAAGTCCGCGGTGGCGCCGCGCGCGGTGGTCTGAGCCCCGCTGCGAAGGGGTGCGCGTCAGGGCCTAACCTGGATCGCGAACCACCCGCGACCAGCAGGAGCACCATGCCCACGCCCGAGCCGCCCCAGCAGGCGGAATCCGACGACGCGACCGTTCCGGACCCCGAGAACGCGGACTCCGGCCAGGAGCGCGCCGCCGACCCGTGGGATCAGATGCCCGACGACGCCCTGAACGCCGCCGGGGTCGGTGCCGGCTCTGACGCCGAGCCCGAGTCCGGCTCCGGTGTCGAGGCGGCGAAGTCCGGTGAAGAGAAGGACGAGGCGGAGAAGGCCGAGGAGGAGCGGGCCGAGAGCTGGGCGGACTTCCTGCCCAGCCCGATCTTCGTGCTGCTGCTGGGCCTGGCCGGGTTCGCGGGCTGGCTGTCCTGGCGCGCCGTGGAGCTGGACTGGGCAGAGGAGGGAACCGCGGTCACCCCGTTGATCCCGCCGCTGCTGATCCTGATCGGGTGGATCGTCTCGGTGGCCGTGCACGAGTTCGCGCACGCCCTGACCGCCTACCTCGCCGGTGACCGCTCCCTGCGCGGTAGCGCCTACCTGCGGCTCAACCCGTTCGCCTACCGGGAGGCCTTCGGCGGTCTGGTGCTGCCGGTGGTGTACCTGGGACTGGGCGGGTTCGGCCTAAACGGACCGCCCACCTACGTGGACTGGGAGCGGATTCCGAGCCGCGGCCGCCGGATCGCGGTGGCGCTGGCCGGTCCGCTGGCCAGCCTGCTGATGGCGGCCGTGCTGGCGGTCACCGTCACTTTGCTGGTGCCGCCCGGCCAGGACAGCGTGAACTGGGCGATCGCCGCGATGGCCTTCCTCGTCTTCGCCAACCTGACCAGCGCGATCGTCAACCTGCTGCCGTTGCCGGGCCTGGACGGCTACCACGTCCTGGCCGCCTTCCGCAGCGCCAAGTGGACCGCGTTCGCCAAGGTCAACGGGCTGTTCTGCTCCATCGCGGTGTTCGCGGTGCTGTGGCTGCCGGTGGTCCGGGACCTGTTCGAGAGTGCCGTCTACTCGCTGTCCGAGCTGCTCCTGCCGAACGACAACGCCACCGGGATGATGTTCCTCGGCAAGCTGCTGCTCCAGTTCTGGGAGTAGGCGCAAGAATCGGCTAGGCGCCCGAGACCTGGGGCTGGGCCTGGGGTGTGGTGCGCGGCGGCAGCACGAAGCTGCGCATCACCCCGGCGGCCAGGGCGATCATGGAGCCGAACAGGAAGACGTAGTTCACCGGCTTGCCGGAGAACACGATGCTGCCGCCGACGGTGTAGCCGATCATCGCCAACATCATCGCGACGAAGCCGACCGCGAAGCCCAGGGCTCCGGACTGGCGGCGGCTGCCCCAACCGGCGAGACGGCACAGCGCGTACAGCGCCACCAGGTAGGCGACCACCGCAGCCACTCCCCCGACCTGCACGGTCAGGCCCAGGTCCCAGAAGTGGGAGACCCAGCCCATCGAGAACCCGGACATCAGCCCCACGGCTGCTCCCGCGAAGAGCAGGACCGCGAAGGAGAGCACGGTCATCGCCGCGGACGCGAACGGGTGGGGGCTACTGTGCGGCGCTGCGGCCGTTTCAGGAGTGGTCACGGAAAACGAGGGTAGGCGCTCCCGGAGGGGACGGCGTCACAGCCCCTCGGCTCACAGTCCAGCGAAGAGGTCCGTCTCGTAGCCGTCCTCCCCCGTCTTGGGCGGCGGGCCCATCAGCAGGGTGTAGTGCTCGACGGCGTCGATCTCCTGGGCGATGTCGTTGGAGAGCGCGAACCGCTCCCCGTCCACGGTGATCTGGGTGGCGTGCGCCCGCATGGCCAGGGCCTTGGCCGCCCAGTGGTCGGTGGCGTCGATCCGAGTGGTGACGATCGCGTCGGGGGTGCCCCGCGCGATGTCGGACACCTCCTTGGGCGGGGTGAAGGGGCCCGCCTCCTCGTTGAGCCGCGCGATGGACTCCTCGATGCGGGAGACCGGCTGGGCGATCGCGTAGAGCTTGCTGACCTGCCAGGGCGTGCCGGGCATGGCCCGCTCGTTGGCCTTGGCGCAGGCCAGGCGAGTGACCCGGTGGGTCTGGATGTGATCTGGGTGACCGTAGCCGCCGTGTTCGTCGTAGCTGACCAGCACGTGCGGGCGGACCTCGCGGATGATCTCGGCCAGGCTCCTGGCCGCCTCCTCCACGTCCGCTCCCCAGAACGCGTCGGGGTGGCCGTTGGTGGGGCCGCCCATCATCCCGGAGTCCCGGTAGTGCCCGGGGCCGACGAGGAAGCGGTGGTCGCGCACGCCCAGGGCCAGGCAGGCCTTGTCGAGCTCCCCGATCCGGTACTCGCCCAGCGTGTCCTCGCGGTCGGAGGTCAGGTGGGCCAGGTCGTCCGGGATGACCTCCCCCTCCTCGCCCAGCGTGCAGGTCACCAGGGTGACCCCGGCCCCCTCGGCCGCGTACTTCGCCAGCGTCGCACCGGTGACGATGCTCTCGTCGTCCGGGTGCGCGTGCACCATCATCAGTCGCCTGTCCATCACGCAGCGAACAATACCGTCCGGATGCGCTTTTCCCTGCCCAAACACCCGAATCGGCATGCCGGAACGGCGGAGGGGCGGGCACGGGCGGCGAGCGTTCGACGGGCGGGCGAGCGGCGCGGCACCGTGGAACGGTCCGTGGGTGGAATGGGACACAATCGGCGTATGAGCTTTCCTCGCCAACAGGCCCGAACCCAGCGCTTCACGATCGGAGTCCCGCGCGCGTTCCAGATCTCCCCAGACGGGGAGCGCGTCACCTTCCTGCGCGGACGCAGCGGTACCGACAAGGCGACCTGTCTGTGGTCGTACTCCACCGAGACGGGCACCGCTTCGGTGCTCGCCGACCCCAAGGCCCTCGGCGCCGACGACGAGAACCTGCCCCCGGAGGAGCGGGCCCGCCGCGAGCGGATGCGCGAGCACGGCGGCGGCATCGTCTCCTACACCGTGGACGACGCCTTCACCCGCGCGGTGTTCACGCTGTCCGGCCGGGTGTTCTACGTGGACCTGGTCGGCGACGACAGCACCCCGTGCGAGCTTCCGGTGGCCAGCCCGGCCGTGGATCCGCGGATCAACCCGGCCGGTGACCGAGTGGCCTACGTGCACAAGGGCGCGGTCCGGGTGATCGACATCGCCGACGAGGACGACCCGGACCGGGACCGCGTGCTCGTAGAGCCGGACGGCGAGAACGTCACCTGGGGCCTGGCCGACCTGGTCTCCGCCGAGGAGATGAACCGGGTGCGCGGGTTCTGGTGGGCGCCGGACGGCCGTTCGCTGGCGGTCAGCCGGGTGGACGAGTCGGAGGTGAACCGCTGGTTCGTCGGCGACCCGAACCAGCCCGGCCAGGAGCCGCAGCCGCTGCGCTACCCGGCGGCCGGTACCGCCAACCCGGACGTGCGGCTGGCCGTACTGCCGGTGCCCTCGGCGACCGAGTACCGGCGGGACGGCCGCACCGAGCCCACGCCGATCGAGTGGGACCGCGAGGCCCTGCCGTACCTGCCCACCGTGGACTGGACCAGCGGCCCGGACGGCAACCCGGTCCTGGTGTTCACCGCGCAGAGCCGCGACCAGCGCACCCTCACCCTGTTCAGCGCCGACCCCGCGACCGGGTTGGTCTCGCAGACCCGCACCGAGAGCGACGGCGTGTGGGTGGAGATCATGCCGGGCGTGCCCGCGTTCACGGCGTCGGGCGAACTGGTGTGGATCGGCCGCGACGGTGCCGGGGGAGAGCGCCGGGTGTACGTGGGCGATCGCGCCGTGAGCGGCGACGATGTGTACGTGCGCGGTGTGGTGGACGTGGACGGCGACCGGGTGCTGTTCTCCGGCTCCCCCGCCGGCCGGGCCGGGGACGTGTCCCTGTGGTTGGCCGACACCCGGCAGGGCACCTGCGCCCCGCTGGAGCTGCCGGACGGTTTCGGGGAGTCGGGTGGTGCCGACGACGGCCACGGCGGCGTGCGCGCCGGTCGGCTGCGCGGTGACACCCTGGTGGTGCAGCACCGCTCGCTGGACTTCACCGGGGTGCGGACCCTGGTGGTCCGCAACGCCAGTACCGAGACCCGCCGCACCCACGGTGAGGTGGAGAGCCTCGCCGAGACCCCGGAACTCCCGGACGTGCGTGTGAAGACCTGGCTGGCCGGGGAGCGGAAGATCCCGACCGCGCTGATCCTGCCGTCCTGGTACCGGGAGGGCGAGGACCCGCTTCCGGTGCTGATGGCCCCGTACGGCGGCCCGCACGCCCAGCGGGTGCTCAACGCGCGCGGCGCCTTCCTGTCCTCCCAGTGGTTCGCGGAGCAGGGCTTCGCGGTCCTCATCGCGGACGGGCGCGGCACCCCGGGTGTGGGCCTGGCCTACGAGCAGGCGGTCCACCACGACCTCGCCGAGCCGGTCCTGGAGGACCAGGTGGCGGCGCTGGAGGACGCGGCGGAGCGGTTCGGCTGCCTGGACCTGACCCGGGTCGGCATCCACGGGTGGTCGTTCGGCGGCTACCTCGCGGCGCTGGCGGTGCTGCGCCGCCCAGACGTGTTCCACGCGGCGGTCGCCGGTGCCCCGGTGATCGACTGGTCGCTGTACGACACGCACTACACCGAGCGCTACCTGGGCACCCCGCAGGAGCAGGCGCGGGTGTACGCCGACTCGTCGCTGATGGCGGACGCCGCCAAGCTGGAGCGGCCGCTGATGCTGATCCACGGCCTGATCGACGACAACGTGGTCTTCGCGCACACCCAGCGAATGTCCGAGGCCCTCCTGGCCGCGGGCCGCCCGCACACGGTGCTGCCGCTGGCGGGCGTGACCCACAGCCCGTCGGACCCGGTCACGGCGGAGAACCTGCTGCTGTTGCAGGTGGACTTCCTGAAGGAGAACCTCAGGGGCGCGTAGCCCCGGGGAGGTTCGACGCGGGTCCCGGCGCCGGAAAAGGCACCGGGACCCGCGCGAACGGTTCAAGGACGGTGAGAACCAGCCGGTGGATCAGGGCTGGATCTCGGACTCCTCGGGGATGTAGACCTCCACGGGTTCGTTGAACCGGAAGAAATCGATGTGGTGGTAAAAGGTCAAGTGCTCACCGGACTCGGCGGTGCGCCCCTCCTCGTCCAGAGCCGTCAACGCCAGTCGCACCGGCTCCCCCTGGTCGGAGACCCAGAGTTCGAAGTCCGTCGCCTGCACGGTTCTGGTCCAGCCCATCTCGTGGGTGAGGGTTCCGGTGTAGTGGTGTCCACCCCGCTCTTGCGGGTCGACGTCGCCCAGGAGCTCCTCGGGGTAGTACAGGTCCTCGCCCGCTTCGAGGAGCGTGCTCTGCCCCTCGTAGGTGACCTCGGCGTCCCCGGACAGGAGCTCCTCCATGAGGCGAAGCAGTGTTTCCCACTCCGCTCGGGCGTTCTCAGCGGGTTCGGCGTCGGGCCCGGGGTGGTAGTACATGAACTCGTGATCGCTGAACGCTGGCCCCTGAACAGTGTTGATGTGCACGGTCTCGTCCAGGTCCGGCCCCAGAGCGAGTACGCCTCCCGCGGTGGGGCCGATGAACCAGTGCCGGGACAGGGCCGGTTCCGGATCCTCCGTGTACCGGTATTGGGTTGACGGGTTGTGACCGACGTCGTTGGTGAGGAAGATTTCGTAGGTGGTGAAGCTGGAGGCCTCCAGCGCGATGTCGATGGCCTCTGTCACCACGGCTTCGAAGTCCTCCGGGTCTCTGTCGACCGCGAGCCTGTCATCCTCCTCCTCAGGTTCCTCGGCGGCCACCGTCTGCTCGGCCGGGGCGTCGTCCCGGAGATACCAGGCCCCGGCCGCCGCAGCCCCACCGATCAGCGTCAACGTGCCCAGGACGGCCACGGCCCCCTTGACCCCGGTCAGGGCACCGAGCACCCCACCGCTACCCGCAGCCCCGGCACCAGCACCAGCACCAGCACCAGCACCAGCACCAGCACCAGCGGCCATGCTGGTCACTCCGCCGGTCGCACTCACGGCGCCACCGGCGGTTCCGGCAGTGGCCATCCCCGAAGCAGCCCCTGCACCCGCCGCTCCGGAACCCGCGACGCCTGACCCCAGCGTGCCCGCGCCGACCACACCCAGGCCCAATGCCGACGCCGCTCCCAGGGCGGCAGCCCAACGGGCCGGATCGTGTCCGGCCGCGTCCACTCCGCGCCAGTAATCGGCCAGCATCCCGCGCAGCACCCGCTGCGTACGAGGACGGTCGGGCACCGCCCCAGCGTGGAGCTCGGTCTCCACAGTCACGGGCGGCAGCAGCTCGGTCAGCAGATCGACCGCGGAAGGCCGATCGGAAGCGGACACCGACAGCGCCCGCTCCACCAGGGACAACAGATCCTCAGGGACGCCCTCGACGTCATAGGTACCGGCCTGGACCCGGGCAGCCAGATCCACTGGGCTCCCCGAACCGAAAGGCGCCCGACCGCTGGCGGCCAGGGTCACCAGACCACCCCAGGCGAACACGTCCGCCGCCGGATCGGCGGCCGCCCCCGTATAACGCTCAGGCGCCGACCAGCCCGGAGTTCCATAGGAAGCCGACGCGTCCTGTTCCGGGTCGGTGCCGATCTCGACCGCGATCCCGAAGTCCACGATCTTCGGCCCGTCCGGGGCCAGGATGACGTTGCCCGGCTTGATATCGCGGTGCGCGATCCCCGCCGAGTGCAAAGTGGCCAAGCCTTCGGCCATACCCAGCGCGAACGTACGCAGCATGTCACCCGACAGCGGCCCGAACTCCCGCACATGCCGGTTCAGATCCCGGCCGGGCACATAATCGAAAGCCAACCACGGCACCGGCGCCGACGGGTCCGCGCCGTGCAGCCGGGCGGTACTGATCCCATCAGCCCGGCGCAGCATCTGCACCTCGCGGGCGAACGCCTCCCGATGCCCGGGCCGGTCCGCGTACTTCGCGTGCACGGTCTTGAGCGCGATACAGGTGCCGCCGGGATCCAGGGCCGCGTACACCACACCCATACCCCCGGCCCCGATCCGGCCCACCAGCCGGAAGATGCCGATCTGGCGGGGATCGCTCTCGGTCAGCGGCTCAAGGCCGGGCGGCAGACCGGGCCCGGAGGGCGGGCCCGGTGTGTGGTCTGACTCCCCGACGGGGTCGGGGTGCGGCGGGGGGACGGGCCCCTCGGCCGGTGTGGGGGACGTGCTCATCGTTGCCTTTCCCGATGCTGGGGATGCTGGGGGTGGTGGAGTGCTGGGCCGATACGGAGTTCCATGTGTTCGCCCCGTGTGAGCCCTCCGTCACCGCAGAAGTTCTCCCCGGCATCGGAGAACCCCCTCGGTCCCGAGGCCGGAAAACAGGGGACGCAGGTCAGGACGGAACTCACCCAGGAAGAATCTCGGATTCGTCGGGGACCTCGGTCTCTACGGGCTGGTCGAAAATGACCACGACGACCTCCCAGCCCTCGCAGTCCTTGCGGTATCCCCTCCGGGGCCGGTGAGTCGGAGAGGATACGACAGACAAACCGTTCGTGCGCGCGCTGTACGAAGGGCGGCTTCCCGGGCGCAGCGTAGGCGACCGTCTCGGCTCAGGCGAAAAGGTCCGAGGCGGGACTCGTATGCCGCCCCCGGTACCGCCCGGACCCTGGTGTCCGCTCCCGAGGAGGCCGGGACCGGCAACCGCGGGCCGGATGGCCCAGGGCCCGGACGGCGTGATGCACACGGCAGGTACGGCCCCTGGGCCAGAAGCAGGCCCGGCTAGTTGACGCCGGGCCACTCGGGCAGGATCTCCGACTCCTCGGGGATGTAGATGTCCCTGGGCTCGTTGAAGGTGTAGTCGCGGGTCACCGTGAAGGTGGTCCCCGGGTCGTCCTCAGGGTGCTCCAGGTAAACATAGGACCCGGCCCCGCCCATGCGCAGCGGATACCCCTCGTCGTCCAGCCACAGGTCGAAGGAGACGGCCACGGCCGCCATGTCCTCGTTCTGTGCCTCTTCGACGTAGGTTCCGCTGTAGAGGTGCCCTTCGGCTTCCTCGAACTCCAGACCGTAGCTGGGGGTGTCCCAGAACTCCGACTCGTAGGGGACCCGGCTACGCCCCTGGTACGCCACCTCGGACTCGGATCCCGGCTCCAGGATCCACTCCAGATCCCGGGTGAGACCCTCTCTCAGGTCGTTGTCGCTCTCGCTCCCGGGCTCGGCCGCGTAGTACTGGATGACAGGGGCGGCACCGGCTTCCGGATGGTCGATCCAGCCGTTGGTCGTCTCCTCCAGCTCGTCCCCCTGGCGCAGGGTGACCGAGGTCCCGAACGGACCATAACTCTTGTTCTGGATGGCCCGGACCGGGTCCTCGGTGTACTCGACGGTGTAGACCACCGGATCGCCGCCCTCCCGATCGACCACGTTCTCGTGCCGGTACACGTAGTCCGACGCGGCCAGCATCAGTTCGATGGTCTCGGCGACCACGGCCTCGGCGTCCTCGGGGTTGGTCTGGACCAGCGGGCCGCTGGGCTCGTCGGTCTCTTCCGCCGCCTCGTTCCCTCCTTCGTCCTCGGCGGAACCGGCCATCCAGGGGATCCGGTCGGAGTAGACCAGGCCGCCGACAAGCGCGACCACCAGTACAGCCGCCGTGACCGACAGCCACAGACCCCGGCGTGACCGGCGCACCCGGCGCACACCCGGGTCGGCCACCGCCGTCCACTCGGTGGCCAACAGCTCGGGCACGATCCGGGTGGAGTCCGTGCTCTGCCCCTGCTCCGCCACCAGGGTGGGCGACAGCGCGCCGCCCGGCATGATCCGGGTCGCCGACCAACCACGGGTCAGCTCCGCCAGGGATTCGTCCGCCCGTGGACGTTCCCGCGGGTCCTTGGCGAGCGCGCGGCGCACCAGCACCAGCAGGTGCTCCGGGACACCTTCCAGGTCCGGCTCCTCGTGCCTGCTGCGGTGGATGACCCCGTCCACGGTCCCGCCGCCGAAGGGGTCCCGTCCGGTCGCCGCCACCGCGACCAGCCCGCCCCAGGCGAACATGTCGGTGTAGCCGGTGGCGTCGGCGCCCTCGTACCGTTCGGGGGCCACCCACCCGGGGGTCCCGTGCAGGCCACCGGTGGCGGTGAGCACGGTCCCGTCCGCGGCACGGGCAATCCCGAAGTCCAACACCTTGGGCCCGTCGGGGGCCAGGATCACGTTCCCAGGTTTGAGGTCGCGGTGCACCACACCGGCACCGTGGATCGCGGTCAGCGCCTCGGCCAGACCGACCGCGAGCGCGGTGAGCATGCCACCGCTCAGCGGCCCGTGCTTCTTGACGTGCTGGCGCAGGGTCAGACCGGGGACGTACTCGGTGGCCATCCACGGGGTGGCGGCGGTGACGTCAGCGCCGAGGAAAGCCGGGGCACAGGTGGCCCGGACTCGGGAGACCAGACCGACCTCGCGGGCGAACCGGGCCCGAAAGTCCGGATCGGCGGCGAACTGGGAGTGGACCACCTTGACCGCCGCGGTCTGCCCGGTGTCCGTGAGTCCGGCGTAGACCGCGCCCATGCCACCGGCACCGATCCGTCCGACCACCCGGTAGTCACCGAGGCGTTCGGGGTCGCCGCTCCCGGGCGGGTCCACACCGGGTGGCAGGTGCTCGCGGTCGAAGGGGATGTTGCTGGTCATCGTGGTTTCCTGTTCAGGAGGGGGAAGGGATCGGGATCGGGGAAAGGTCAGGGGCGGGGTTCAGGGGGCAGGGGCGCCGGGGTTCGGGGGTCACTCGGGGCGGGTGCCCTCGCCGTCCCACAGCTGGCGCAGGTTGGGTTCGTAGACACAGTGGTTCAGCGGGGAGCCGTCGGTGAGGGTCGCGTCGACGGGGGTGGCCTCGACCGGGTCGGGCGTGAAGAAATCCTCGCCCAACGCCCAGCCCCGCCAGTGATAACAGATCCCGCCCGGGTAACCGACCTCCGGATCCGGAGTGGAGACCGCCTCGGCAGGGGTGTAGAAGACGGCCATGGCGTGGTCACCCGCCGAACCGCGGTCAGTCGCAGCCCCGCCTACGAAGGTCAGTTCGAACTCCGCCGTGGGTTCCTCCGGGGAGAGCGTGGCGAGGCTTCCGCCGCTGTTCGCGACGGTGGCCTGCATGTACTCCGCACCGGGCTCGATAAACCAGACCCGCGCGAACTCGTGGCTGTACACCTGGAGCGAGCCGAAGTCCGGCAGGTACTCGGCGGTGACGTTGACGATGAGGGTCTGGGACTGGAGCCAGGAGTGCTCCCCCATGTCGAACCGCACCTGCTCCAGGGTCTGCCCTGCCTCGCCGTCCTCCAGGGAGCGGACGAGGACGTCACCGGCGTCCGTGTCGGGAACCACGGTCACGGTTCCGTTCTCGTAGAGGTCCCGGTACTCCTCGGGGACGTCCTCGGCAGGCACTCCGTCGGCTGTGGTCACGGTGGTGTCCGTCGCACCGTCGGAGAGATCACCCGGCGGTCCACCGCCGATCCGCCCGTCAACCCCCGCCCAGACCCCGCCCGCGGCGACCAGGGCGAGCACGCACCCGGCCGCGCCGACGGCCAGGCGTCCACGGTAGCGCCGGGCCCAGGAACGGCGGGGCGGGGCGTACAGCCGCCAGGGATCATCCGCCGGGGCGGGAAGCGGCGCGCCGGTTCCGGGCCCGGCTGCTGTCCCGGACCCGTGCGCGGCCAGGGCCGGGTCGTTCAGGAGCCCGGCGGCGTCGGGGCGGTGCGCGGGGTCCTTGGCCAGGGACCGCCCCACCGTCTCGCGCAGCCCGGCGGGGAGCGCCTCCAGGGACGGCTGGGCCGACAGCACTCGCGAGACCACCACATCAGAGGCGGCCGTGCCGAAGGGACCGGCCCCGGTTGCTGCGTAGGCGACCAGACCGCCCCAGGCGAAAACGTCCGAGCGGTCGGTGGCCTCCGCGCCGCGGTACTGCTCAGGCGAGATCCACCCGGGCGTGCCGACCAGGCCGCCGGTACGGGTCAGCGCGGTCTCCTCCACCGCGCGGGCGATCCCGAAGTCCAACACCTTCGGCCCCTCAGGGGCCAGGATCACATTGCCCGGCTTCAGGTCACGGTGCACCACACCGGCGGCGTGGATCGCCGCGAGCGCCTCGGCCACCCCTGCGGCGAAGAAGGCCAGCGCCGGGCCGCGGAGGGGCCCGTACCGGCGCACGTGCTCGTCGAGGGTGAGGCCAGGCACGTACTCGGTGGCCAACCAGGGCGGGTCAGCCCTGGTATCAGCGCTGAGGAAGGCCGGGAGCGCACGCGCGCGCACCCGGCGGAGCATCTTCACCTCACGAGCGAACCGGTCCCGGAATTCCCGGTCGGCGGTGTGGGAGCGGTGCACGCACTTGACCGCCGCCCGCCGCCCGCGTCCGTCCAGCGCCGCGTACACCACACCCATGCCACCGGAGCCAAGGCGTCCGAGCAGGCGGAACGATCCGAGGTGGCGAGGGTCGTCGGCGGCCAGGGGAAGCACACCGGGAGGAGACTGGGGTTCGGAGACCGGGAGGTGAGATGCGGGGCGCCCGGAAGCCGGGGGTTCGGTGGAAGGGTTCATTCGGGGGAAGGTCTCTCAGTCAGGAAGGGGCCAGAGACGGGTCAGGGCCGCTCGGGGTGGATTTCGGACTCGTCGGGGATCCCGACGTCCACGTGCTGGTCGAACTGGAAGTAGTCCATCCGATGGGCGATGCGAAGGGCTTCGCCGCCGTCGGTGATGCCCCCGGGAACAGCCTCCAAGGAGAGCCGTACCGGGTGGCCCTCCGAGGAGATCCAAAGCTCGAACTCCGCCGCCACGGGTTCGGAAAACAGGTGTACCGGAAAAACGTGCGCCAACGTCCCGGTGTAGTGGTGCCCGCCGCGTTCGAGGGCGTCCTCGTCACCCATCAGTTCCCGGGGGATGTACTCGTCGTCGAACGTGCCCTGGCCCTCGTAGGAGACCTGCGCGTCCTCGGCCAGGACCACCTCCATGGTGAGGAGCATCTCCTCCCATTCCTTCCGGGGTTCCCTCAGCCGGTCGGTGCCGGGGCCCGGGTCCAGGAAGTACTCCTTGACGCTCCCGGTGAACGTTTCCGTCGGCCTGTCGGTGAAGTACACGAACTCGTTCAGTTCCGGCCCCAGGGCGAGCACACCTTGCCCGTGGGGTCCGAGATACATGGTCCGGCTCATGGCCGGTCGCGGGTCCTCGCTGTACAGGTAACGGGTCGGCATGAAGTCGCCGGGACTGTTGGAGATGAATTGCTCGTAGGTGGTGAAGCTGGAGGCTTCCAGGGCAAGGTCGATCGCCTCGGTGACCACCGCGTCGATGTCCTCCGGGTCCTCGGCGACGGTCGGGCCGGAGGGTTCTTCCGCCGCGTCCTCCTGCATGCTGTTCCCGGCCGCCGCGGTGTCCGCCGGGTCGTCCCCGGCTCCGGGGCGGGCCAGTGCCCAGCCGCCGAGCAGGGCGACGACCAGCACGGCCGCGGTTCCGGCGAGCGCTGCGGGTCTGCGGACGCGGTGCACCCGCTGGGGTTCGGGGGCGGTGATCCCGGTCCACTCGGCGGACAGGAGCGCGGACACCGCCTCGGGCGGGTCCTCCCCCTCGCCCGCCGTGAGCTCCTGGAGGAGTTCCAGCGCGGTGGGCCGCTCACCCGGTTCAGCCACCAGGGCACGCCGGACCAGCGGTGCCAGGTGCGCGGGGACGGCACCGAGTTCGGGTTCGGTCGCGGTGTCCCCGGAGGGCTCCCAGCCGGTGGCGGCGAAGCGCACCAGAGCACCCCAGGCGTACACGTCGGCGTAGCCGGTGATCCCGGTGGCGGGGGCGCCTTCGGGGGAACCCTGTTCGGGCGCGGCCCAGCGCGGGGCGGAGATCGGTTTCCCGGTGGCCCGGGCGACCCCGAGGCCCACCACCTTCGGTCCTTCCGGGGCCAGGATCACCTTGGTCGGGTCCAGGGCCAGGTGCGTGGCCCCTGCGGAGTGTCCGGCGGCCAGGGACTCGGCCAGCCCCGCGGCCAGAGCGGTGAGCATGCCGCCGGTCAGCGGACCGTGCTCGGCGACGTGCGCGGCCAGGGTCCGGCCGGGCACGTAGGCGGTGGCCAGCCAGGGCTGCGCCGCCCGGACGTCCGCTCCCCGGTAGGCGGCGGTGCACAGGGCCCGGACCCGGACGAGGCGGCCGACCTCCGCGGCCATCCGGGAACGCACGTCCGGGACGTCGGCCAGCGCCGCGGGTATCAGTCGGACCGCGGCGGGGACCCCGTCACCGTCCACCCCGAGCAGCACGGTGCCCGCGGCGTCCCGGGTGATCCGGCCGACGATCCGGTAGGCGCCCAGCCGGTCGGGGTCGCCCTTGGCCGGGGGCGCGACCCCCGGTGGCAGGAAGTCACGGTCGAAGCGGGCACTGGTCTCGGCGGACATGGGGGCTTCCTGTTCTCGGGTCGTGTGGGGGTGGGGGTTCAGGCGCCCCGCTCAGGGCGGTCGGGGAGGATCTCCGACTCGTCGGGGGCGTGGATGTCCTGTTCCCGGTAGTCATAGTCCCGGGTGATGGTGATGACGGCGTCCTTGAACCCCGGCACGTCGTAGTCGAGGACGGCGGATCCGTGGAAGCGCAGCGGGCGGCCCTCGTTGTCGATCCACAGGTCGAAGGTCATGGGATCGCCCTCCTCACCCTCCGACCGGCTCGGGTCCCGGACAGCTCCGCTGTAGTGGTATCCCTCGGTCTCCTCGAACGACACCCCGACGCTGACCCCGCCGTCCGTGAACTCCTGCTGGTAGGGCACCCGGCTCCGCCCCTGGTACTCGATCTCCGCGCCCGGCTCCAGGATCAGTTCCAGCCCCCAGTCCAGGTCCTCCGTCGGCTCCCACTGGATGACGTCCGTTCCCGTCTGCTCGTAGTAGACGACGTCCGGGACGTCCTGTCCCATGCCGATCAGACCCACGGTCGACTCCTCCATGTCGTCGCCGTGACGGAGGCGGATCGCGACCCCGGCCGGATCGTAGGTCCTCAGCCGGTAGACCGGCACCGGGGTCTCGGTGTACTCGAGGACTCTGGCCGCAGAGTGCGCCTGCTCCGGATGCCCGACGGTGTCGTGCCGGTACAGGAGGTCGGGTGCCTCCCGCAGGAGCCCGATCGCCTCGGCGGCCACCGCCGGACCGTCCTCGGGGTCCGCTCGGACCACGGGGCCCGGGTCCTCCTCGGCCACGGCCTCCTCTTCGCCGTCAGCCGCCCCGTTCCCCCAGGGGATCTGGTCGGAGTAGACCAGGCCGCCGACGAGGGCGACCACCAGCGTGGACGCGGCGGCCGACAGCCACAGGGCCCGACCCGCCCGGCGGAACGGACCGAGGTGACGCGGGTCGGACGGGTCGAGGGCCAGGATGCCAGCCGGGGGATCAGGGGATGTGGGCATGGAGGGGGTTCCGGGTTCGGGGACGGGGTGGCGAAGCGGATCGGGGTGACCCAGGGACTCAGATGCCCCGATTCCGTGGGCGGTTCACGCCGTCACCCTCCGTTTGTGCCCCGCGGTCGGGCGGACCCACCCGGACCGGCACGGAAGCCGGGTCTAGCCTGGGGTTATGCGTTCGTACACCCCGGTGCTGGCCTTGGCAGCCGACCTGCTCTGCGTGCTCGTGTTCGTCGTGGTGGGCAAGGCCGACCACGCGACCGGTCTGGCCCCGGCCGCCGTGGCCGCGACCGCGTGGCCGTTCGTGGCCGCTCTGGTCCTCGGCTGGGTCGTCACCCTGGCCTGGCGCTCCCCTGGCCGGATCTGGCCGACCGGGGTCCTGGTGTGGGCGGTGACGGTCGTGGGCGCGATGCCGTTGCGCCTGCTCAGCGGTGAAGGCGCCCCGTTCTCCTTCGTGCTGGTGACCACGCTGTTCCTGGCCACGACCATGCTCGGTTGGCGGGCCGTGGCCCTGTTGGTCTCCCGACGGAAGCGACAGACGGTGGCCTGAGCGGGAAGACTGGGGGCATAAGCACACCTTGAGAACCCCCACAACCTTAGGGACCCCCATGGCCGATCCCGTCACCACCGCCATCATCGCCGCCCTCGCCACCGCCTCCGCCACCAAGCTCGGCGAGGGCCTCGGGGACGGTGTGGTCTCGACCTTCAGGTCCCTGTACAAAGCGGTCACCCGACACTTCCGCTCGGACCCCGAGGCCCAGGAGGCGCTGGACGACCTCCGGCTGGACGAGCACGACACCGAGGCCATGGACGTGGTCTCCACGCACCTGGACCGGGCTGCGCACGAGGACCCGGAGATCGGTCGGCTCCTGGAGGAGCTCCGTTCCGAGGTGAACGAGATCAACCAGGAGGGCGACGGCACTGTCGTCAACCAGATCAACGGCAACGTGAGCGACTCGGCCAAGGTCATCCAGGGCCGCGACTTCCACGGGGGCATCCACCTGTAGTCGGCGGGCCTTCGGCGGGTTGGGCGGGTCGGGCGGCGGCGGGCGGTTCGTAAGCTGGAAGTGATGAACGAGCAGCGCGCCCCTGAGGCCATCTTTCCCGAGGCCGCCCTTTCCGAGACCGCCCCGGCCCCCGTCGAACCCTCCTCAGGGGAGGACGAGGCGCGGGAGGTCGGGGTGGGCCCGTGGTCGGGGCCCTGGCCCGAGGGCGACCACTACGACCCCGAACTGCTGGCCCACGGCGACCGCCGCAACGTCGTCGACCAGTACCGGTACTGGCGGCGCGAGGCGATCGTCGCCGACCTCGACACGGTCCGGCACGAATTCCACGTGGCGGTGGAGAACTGGTCGCACGATTTCAACATCGGATCCGTCGTGCGCACCGCCAACGCCTTCGGCTGCGCGGCCGTGCACATCGTGGGTAAGCGCCGGTGGAACCGTCGGGGCGCCATGGTGACCGACCGGTACCAGCACGTTTTCCACCATCCGGACACGGAGTCGCTGGTGGCGTGGGCCGCCGAGCGCGACCTCGTGCTGGTCGGGGTGGACAACCTGCCCGGGGCGGTCCCGTTGGAGACCCATCCGCTGCCCCGTAACGCCGTGCTGGTGTTCGGTCAGGAGGGCCCCGGGCTGTCCGAGGAGGTGCGCCGGGTGTGCGCGGCGGTGCTGTCCATCGCCCAGTTCGGGTCGACCCGGTCGATCAACGCGGGCGCGGCCGCCGCCGTGGCCATGCACGCCTGGGTACGGGCGCACGTGTTCGACCAGCCGGTCCCCGACAGGGCGACCACCCCATAGCCGTGATTGTCTTGTGATCTACGATGGACAAGACGCCCCCTACCAGGAAGTAGCCAGGATGAGCCCGATCGTCACCTCCGTCGCCCGCACCACCACCATCGAGGACGTCCCCGATGTGGCCCGGGTCCTCAGCCGCGCGCTCCACGACGATCCGCTCTTCCGGTGGCTCTTCCCCGACGACGAGCTCCGCATGGCCAAGGTCCGGCGGTTCTTCGCCCTGGCCGTCGGGTTCGGCTACATGCCCGCGGGTGACGTCCGGATCGCCGAGCTCGCCGAGAGCACCGAATCCGCCCCGGTCACCCGTGCCGCCGCGCTGTGGGCCCCGCCGACCAGCAACCCCGAGAGCCCGCTGGTGTCGCTGCGCACCTGGCCGCACTGGGGCGCGCTGATCGGCCGCGCCCGCCTGGCCGCGTTCGTCCGGATCTTCGCCGAGTGGAAGATGGCCAGCCCGCAGGAGCAGCACCTGTACCTGGCCGCGCTGGGCGTGGACCCAAGCGTGGCGGGCACCGGGGTGGCGGGCGGGCTGCTCACCGCCGGTCTGGACGAGGCCGACTCACAGGGGCTGCCGGTGTTCACCCAGACCCTCAACGACAAGAGCGTCGGCTTCTACGAGCGTTTCGGGTTCCGCTGCGTACATGAGGTCCCGCACGAGGGCATCGGAACCAGCTACTTCCTGCTGCGCCCGGCTTCCTGAACCCTGCTTTTCCCCAAGGACCCCACCCGTGATTTTCCCGTGATCTAGCATGGGCGGTGACGACCCCGGGGAAGAGGGAGACTGCACAGATGACCCCCACGGCCACCACTATCAAGTCGATCCGTACCGCCGCCATGGACGACGTCCCGGGGGTGGCCCGGGTCCTCGGCAGGGCCTTCTGTGAGGACCCGCTGTTCCGGTGGCTGTTTCCGGAACCGAATCTGCGCATGGCCCGGTCGGTCCGGATGAGCGCCCTGATGGCAGGGTTCGAATACGTCCCGAGGGGACACACCAGCGTGTTCGAGGCCGAGGAGGCGGGCCGCCGGGTGGTGCGCGGTGCGGCTCTGTGGGCCCCTCCGGCAGGAGACGGTGAAGGCCTCGCCTTCCTACTGCGGGCGCTGCCACACCTGGCCTCGCTCGTGGGCGTGAACCGGCTTCCCGAGGTCCTCAGGTACTTCGCGGAACTGAAGGCGTCGGCTCCGGAGGAGCCACACTGGTACCTGGCCGTGCTCGGTACCGACCCCGTGGCCCGCGGCACCGGCGTCGGTTCTCGCCTGCTCCGCGATGGCCTGGCCCAGGCGGATGCCGACGGCGTACCGGTCTACCTGGAGACCATGAACTCGGCCAACATCGGCTACTACGAGAAGTACGACTTCCGGGTGATGCGGGCGATCAACGACCCGGACCTCCCTTCCACCTACTGCATGCTCCGCCCCGCCGTCTGACCGTTGGGGAACGTCCCCTGTCGGTACCCCCTGGAAAGCTGAGGGCCATGCTGATCGTGATGGCCGGGCTGCCCGGCTCCGGCAAGAGCACCGTGGCCGAGGAGCTCGGTCGGCGGCTCCCCGCACCCGTACTGTCGGTCGACCCCGTCGAGGCTGCCCTGTGGAGCGCGGGTGTCGACCGCGCACAGCCGACCGGACTGGCCGCCTACGTCGTGGTGGAGGCGATGGCCGCCGACATCCTGGCCCTGAGCCAGACCGTGATCGTCGACGCCGTCAACGACGCCGAGGAGGCCCGCGAGCAGTGGCGCGGGCTGGCCGCGCACCGGGATGCGCCCACCGCCTGGATCGAGGTGGTCTGCTCCGACCCCAACCTGCACCGCCACAGGTTGGAGAGCAGACGGCGCGACCTGCCCGGCTTCCCCGAACCCACCTGGGACTCGCTGGCCGCGCGCCGGGCAGGTCTGGGTTCGTGGCGCGAGGAGCGCCTGGTCCTGGACTCGGCGCAGGCCCTGGAGCCCAACGTGGAGAAGGCCCTGGACCACCTGCGCACGGCCCGGGTCCGGGCGATCGCACAGCGGATCACGGACGAGGACTCCGAACTCCTGCGTCGCCTCGCCGAATAAGGCGAGCGGGCCGCACCCCGAAGGGATGCGGCCCGCTTGTGCACTCAGTCAGTACAACCGGAGCTCGGTTAACCGACGCCCTTGCTGAGGGAGCCCAGCAGGTCGCGGTTGAGCTGCGAGATGGTGTCCAGCGGGATGCCCTTGGGGCAGACCGCCGCGCACTCACCGATGTTGGTGCAGCCGCCGAAGTCCTCGTGGTCGTGCTGGTTGATCATCTTCACCACACGCGAGGCCCGCTCCGGCTGCCCCTGCGGGAGCATGCCGAGGTGGGTGACCTTCGCGGCGGTGAACAGCATGCCCGAGGCGTTCGGGCAGGCCGCCACGCAGGCGCCGCAGCCGATGCAGGTCGCGGCGTCGAACGCGCGGTCGGCGTCCGGCTTCGGGATCGGGTTGGCGTGGGCGTCCGGCGCGGTACCCGTGGGGGCGCTGATGAAGCCGCCCGCCTGGATGATGCGGTCGAACGAACCGCGGTCCACGATCAGGTCCTTCACGACCGGGAAGGCCTTGGCCCGCCACGGCTCCACCGTGATGGTGTCGCCGTCGTTGAAGCTGCGCATGTGCAGCTGGCAGGTGGTGGTGACCTCCGGACCGTGGGCCTCGCCGTCGATCACAACGCCGCAGGCACCACAGATGCCCTCGCGACAGTCGTGGTCGAACGCGACCGGGTCCTCGTTCTCGAGAGTGAGCTTCTCGTTGAGAACGTCGAGCATCTCGAGGAACGACATGTCCTCGGAGACGTCCGTGAGCTTGTACGTGACCATCCGGCCTTCGTCGTCACGGCCCTTCTGGCGCCAAACGCGCAGGGTGATGTTCACTTGTAGCTCCGCTGCTTCATCTCGACGTACTCGTACTCCAGGGCTTCCTTGTGGAGCACGGGCTTGCTGTCAGCGCCACCGAACTCCCAGGCGGCGACGTAGGCGAACTCGTCGTCGTGGCGCAGGGCCTCGCCGTCCTCGGTCTGGCTCTCCGAGCGGAAGTGGCCGCCGCAGGACTCGCGGCGGTGCAGGGCGTCGATGCACATGAGCTCGCCCAGCTCCAGGAAGTCGGCCACGCGGTTGGCCTTCTCCAGAGCCTGGTTGAGCTCCTCGTTCGTGCCCAGCACCTTAACGTCGCGCCAGAACTCGGCGCGCAGCTCACGGATGAGCTCGATGGCCTTGCGCAGGCCCTCCTCGTTGCGCTCCATACCGCAGTAGTCCCACATGATGTGGCCGAGCTCCTTGTGGAAGGAGTCGACGGTGCGGGAACCGTTGATGGAGAGCAGCTTGTCGATGCGGGAGGTGACCTCCTCCTTGGCCTTGACGGCCTCGGGGTGGCTCTCGTCCAGCTTCTCGAAGGGTCCGTCCGCCAGGTAGTCGTTGATGGTGTTCGGCAGGACGAAGTAGCCGTCCGCCAGACCCTGCATCAGCGCGCTGGCGCCCAGGCGGTTGGCGCCGTGGTCGGAGAAGTTGGCCTCACCGGTCACGAACAGGCCCGGGATGGTGCTCTGCAGGTCGTAGTCGACCCACAGACCACCCATGGTGTAGTGCACCGCCGGGTAGATGCGCATCGGAACCTCGTACGGGTTCTCGCCGGTGATGCGCTGGTACATGTCGAACAGGTTGCCGTACTTGGCCTCGACGGCATCCCGGCCCAGACGCTCGATCGCGTCGGCGAAGTCGAGGTAAACGCCCAGACCGCCAGGGCCGACGCCGCGGCCCTCGTCGCAGACGTTCTTGGCGGCGCGGGACGCGATGTCACGCGGCACCAGGTTGCCGAACGCCGGGTAGATGCGCTCCAGGTAGTAGTCGCGCTCGCCCTCGGGGATCTGACGCGGGTCACGCGCGTCGCCGCCCTCCTTGGGCACCCAGATCCGACCGTCGTTACGGAGCGACTCGCTCATCAGGGTCAGCTTGGACTGGTAGTCGCCGCTGACCGGGATGCAGGTCGGGTGGATCTGCGTGTAGCAGGGGTTCGCGAAGTGCGCTCCCTTGCGGTGGGCACGCCACGCGGCGGTGACGTTGGAGCCCATGGCGTTGGTCGACAGGAAGAAGACGTTGCCGTAACCGCCGGTGGCCAGGACCACCGCGTCGGCGAAGTGCGTCTCGATCTCGCCGGTGACCATGTCGCGGGCGATGATGCCGCGCGCCTTGCCATCGATGACGATGACCTCGAGCATCTCGTGGCGGGGGTTCATCTGAACGGTGCCCGCCGCGATCTGCCGCTCCTGCGCCTGGTAGGCGCCGATCAGCAGCTGCTGGCCTGTCTGGCCGCGCGCGTAGAACGTACGGGAGACCTGCACGCCGCCGAAGGAACGGTTGTCGAGCAGACCGCCGTACTCACGGGCGAACGGCACGCCCTGGGCCACACACTGGTCGATGATCTCGACGCTGGTCTGGGCCAGACGGTAGACGTTCGACTCACGGGAGCGGAAGTCGCCGCCCTTAACCGTGTCGTAGAACAGGCGGTGGATGCTGTCGCCGTCGTTGCGGTAGTTCTTCGCGGCGTTGATGCCACCCTGCGCGGCGATGGAGTGCGCGCGACGGGGGCTGTCCTGGTAGCAGAACGAGATGACGTTGTAGCCGGCCTCGCCCATGGTCGCCGCGGCGGCGGCACCGGCCAGACCGGTACCGACGATGATCACGGAGAGCTTGCGCCGGTTCGCGGGGTTGACCAGCTTGGCCGAGAAACGGCGCTTGTCCCAGCGCTCGTTGATCGGGCCCTCGGGCGCCTTCTCGTCGCGGAGCGGGGCGCCCTCGATGTAGAGGTCGTTCTCAGACATTTACTTCACCAGTCCAAAGGTGACTGCCAGAGGCGGCAGCAGGAAACCGACGGTCACGATCACCGCGAGCGCCACCGCGACGGCGTTGATCTTGCCCTGGCGACTGGCCTTGTTGACGCCCAGGGTGGCCATACCGCTCCAGATGCCGTGCCGCAGGTGGAAGCCCACCGCGATGACGGCCAGGACGTAGAACAGGGTCACGTACCAGAACTCGGGCTGGAACCCGTTCACGAGCCGCTCGTAGGGGCTGTCGGACTTGCCGCCCGGAGCGATGTTGTTCGTCGTCAGGTGCAGGATGTGGAAGACCACGAAGAGCGCGATCAGCACACCGCCCCAACGCATGGTGTAGGAGGCGTAGGTGCGCTGCACCCGCTTCTTCACCACGTAACGCTGCTCGCGGGCCTTGCGTGCGCGGATCGTGAGCACCGCGGCGGAGTAGATGTGGATCAGGATGCTCGCGAGGAGCACGATCCGGAAGACCCAGAGGAAGCCGCTCTCGGGCAGGAGCGGGTAGCCCAGCTCGCGGAGACTGTGGGCATAGCCGTCGAAGGCAGCCTGGCCCGAGAAGACCTTCAGGTTGCCGTACATGTGCGCGATCAAATACAGCACGAGGATCGCACCGGAGGCAGCCATTGCTGACTTGAGCGCCACCGTGGACCCGTAGGCCGTAGACCGCTTCTTGGTCAAGGTACTGTTCGCCACAGCCTGCAACTTTAAATTGGGGTTAAGTCCGACGTCCAAGTCATGAGGACCCTGGTGTCCATAGCCTTAGGCTATGAA
This sequence comes from Nocardiopsis valliformis DSM 45023, assembly GCF_000340985.1. Taxonomy (NCBI): domain Bacteria; kingdom Bacillati; phylum Actinomycetota; class Actinomycetes; order Streptosporangiales; family Nocardiopsidaceae; genus Nocardiopsis; species Nocardiopsis valliformis. Next base: position 22,026 of record NZ_ANAZ01000025.1, on the reverse strand, counting down.
GCATGCAGTTCCAGCAGCTCGCCTACTTCGTCGCTGTGGCCCGCACACGCCATTTCACCCGTGCAGCCGAGCTTTCTCGCGTCGCCCAGCCGAGTTTGAGCAAACAGATCCGCAGCCTTGAACGTGAGTTGGGTGCGCCGTTATTCAGTCGTGCTCGGGGAAACATCACACTCACGCCGGCGGGCGAGGCCTTACTTCCGCTGGCACAGCGCATCCTGACCGACCTGGAGACGGCCCGCCGCGAGGTCGCGGAGCTCGCCGGGATCCGCCGCGGCCGGGTCCGGCTGGGGGCGACGCCGTCGCTGTGCGCGGGGCTGCTGGCCGACGTGCTCGCGAACTTCCATACCCGTTTCCCCGGGATCGAACTCCACGTGGAGGAGAGCGGTTCGCGCGACCTCATCCGGGATCTGGGCCGAGGTGAGCTGGACCTGGCGCTGATCATCCTGCCGCTGCACAGCAGCGACCCGGACTTCTCGACCACCCCGATCCTGAGGGAGAACCTGGTGGTGGCGAGCCCGACCTCGCACCCCTCCCCGAACGGTCGGGCGTCCATCCGCATCACCGAGCTGGAGAACCGTCCGCTGGTGATGTTCCGGCGGGGCTACGACGTCCGCGAGGCCACCCTGCGCGCCTGCCGCGCCGCGGGGTTCGAGCCGGACCTGGCCGTGGAGGGCGGCGAGATGGACGCGGTGCTGCGGTTCGTGGAGGCTGGCCTGGGGTTGGCGGTGGTGCCGAGCATGGTGCTGCGCAACCGCCCCGGCCTGCGCGGTACCCCGCTGGCCAGGCCGCGGCTGCTGCGTACGGTGGCGCTGGCCCGGCGCAAGGACGTGGAGCCGTCGCATTCGGCGGAGGCCTTCCGCCGCCACCTGAACGAATACCTGCTGACGATGTCGCCGGAGGACCTGGGGCCGGATCTGGAGGTGCTCATCTCCGCCGCGGACGCGGGCGATCCGGGGCACGACCTGCGTGGGGGACCAGGGGAACGGGACTGATCCGACGGGCTGCCCCGGGCCGAGCGTCTGAGGGCCCGAGGGCCTGCGGACTTCCGGCCTGCCGGACTGGTCCGACTTCCCCTACTTCGCATGGCTCTGTCATCGACCCTCCCCCGTCCCGCGGTTGCTTCGCCGCGACCCCCGCCTGAGTGACCCTTGAACCCAACCGCCGCCACCGGCCCTCCCCCACCGGTCCCGTGCGGGAGGCACCCATCCCCTATGCGGAACGTGGTCGCGTGATGAGACTCAGGTCGTTTTCCCGTAAGCAGGTCGTACTGGTCGCTGTCGCCGCGGCCACCGTCGCCGTCGCCCTCAGCCCGCCCAGGCTGGCCCTGGCCCTGGCCTTCGCCGGACTGGCCGTCCTGACCCTGGGCGCGGCGACCCTGGTGGAGAGGCAACGCCACCGCCTGTCCGAGGAGCTGGAGCAGGTGCACACCCGGCTCGACGAGATGACCCGTGACCGCCGCGACGCGGCGAGTATCGCCCGCGAGCGCGACGTGCGGGTACGGCAGACCATCCAGGAGGCCGCCGACGCCTGCGCGGACCGGACCGTGGAGGGCCTGGCCCGACTGGACCGGAAGCGGTCCCGGGAGCGGTCCCGGGAGCGGAAGGACACCGCCCGGACACAGGCGGAGAAACGGCTGCACAACGCGCAGGACCTGCTCTGGACCGGATACAGCTCTCTGGGGCTGGAGCGGTTGCGCGACCTGGGCGCGGATGCCGAGGCCAGTCCCGGAGTCCGGGCCGAGGCGCACAAGACCCTGTCCAACTGGCACCGCGCCACGGGCACACCTGACAGCGCCCGGGACCACGCCCACCTGGCCGACCTGGCCGCCCCGCGTGCGGCGCGTGGCGCCTCAGGGGTTCCCTCGCTGCTGACCGCGCGTATCCGGGCCCCGCGCACGGCCCGGCACTTCGACGTGGTGCTGCTGTCGGACTTCGGACTGCCCGGAGGGAGCACAGGCAGCAACCTCCAGGAGATCACCGCGCAGCGGCGGGCCGGGCTGAGCACCGGGCTGGTGCACCACCCGGTCGCCGAGTGGGGGGTGCGGCAGGGGGTCAACCCCAAGATCATGGCGGCCGTGGACAACGACCGGGTCCGGTTCATCGCCCCGGACGAACGGGTCACCTGCGACCTCATGATCGCCCGGGTGCCCAGGCTGGGCGAGCGCCCGATGGACGTCCTGCCGTCGGTGGAGGCGGCGAAGCGGATCGTGGTCCTCAACCAGACACCGGACCGCCGCTACGGAGTGGAGATCGAGGACAACGAGGCGTGGAACGTGGGCCGCTGTGTGGAAGGGTTCACGAGCCTGCTCGGAGAGCACACCTGGCACCCGATCAGTCCGCGGGTGCGTGAGGCGATGGTCCGGCACCACGCCGGGGAGATGGCCGGGATCCCGCTGGCCGAGGAGGACTGGACCAACATCATCGACCTGGACGCCTGGCGCCGCCCGTCCCGGCGTGCGGTGGACGGTCGGGTGCTGCTCGGTCGGCACTCACGGGACCACCGGGACAAGTGGCCGGACAAGGCGTCGGTGCTGGCCGCCGTGTATCCGGCGCTGCCGGGCTGGGAGACCCACGTGCTGGGCGGGGCGAAGGTTCCCGAACACACGCTGGGCGTCCTGCCGGACCACTGGACCGTGCACGACTTCGACACGGTGGACGTGCGGGAGTTCCTGCACGGCCTGGACGCGTACGTCTACTTCACCGGGGAGGGGCACCTGGAGCCGTTCGGCCGGTCCCCGCTGGAGGCGATGGCCGTGGGCCTGCCGACCCTGCTGCCGGAGTCGTTCCGGCCGGTGTTCGGGGACGCGGCGCTCTACACCGATCCGGCGGGGGTTCGGGAAGCGGTCGAGGCACTGATGGGCGACGAGGACCAGTACTCCCGGCAGGTGCGGCGCGGGCATGAGGCGCTGCGTGAGCGCTTCAGCCACCAGACGCACCTGCGGAGGTTGGCGGGACTGGGGGTACGGGTTCCGGCGGAGTTCCTGGAGGTGCCGGGGACGTCCGTGGCGTCAGGGGCCAACGGGATCAATGGGACAGCAGGGGAAGCAGGGGCTCTGTTGGTCCCCTGAACCATAGAGAGTGGCGCAGATCACACTAATTTCCCCGAGGTTACTCGGGAGCCGGAACGTGACCGTGATCACAGCGGCTTAGCGTTGCGTAACAGACCGGTTCGCTACTGCTTCCCGCAGCAATCCAGCACCCGGGAGCGGTCACGGCCACCGGAGGCACGGGTCCGCGCCCCGTCTCCCCGGCCCGCCGCTCTCCACAGGAGGTGGAGACCACGGTGACCCCTACGACCTCTGCACACGACGATCGCCCCGGCGGTGGCCGGGCGCGGCTGAGGCAGCGCACGCTCCGCACCGACCGATGGTGGCTGGGCCCGGCCCTGACGACGTTGGGCCTGGCCACCTTTCTGATCTACGGGGCGGTCCGGGTGTTCCAGCAGGACCATTACTGGGTCCAGGAACACCACTACCTGACGCCCTTCTACTCCCCCTGCCTGGCCGCGCAGTGCGTCCCGGACGCCTCGCTCTTCGGGCGCGTGCCGTGGGAGTTCCCCCCGTTCCTCCCCTACGCCCTGATCAGCCTGCCGATCCTGCTGCTGTTCCGGGTGACCTGCTACTACTACCGCAAGGCCTACTACCGCTCCGTCTGGCAGGCACCCACGGCCTGCGCGGTGCGAGAGCCGCACAGCAGCTACACCGGCGAGACGCGTCCGCTGATGCTCCCGCAGAACGGCCACCGCTACTTCTTCTACGCCGCCGGGGCCATCGTCCTGATCAACACGTGGGACATGCTCGTGCCCTTCTTCCACGGGACGGAGGGCGGATTCGGCATCGGGGTCGGCAACCTCATCATGCTCACCAACGTGCTGCTGCTGTGGGCCTACACCTTCGGCTGCCACTCGTGCCGACACATCATGGGCGGCCGCCTGCGCAGCTTCAGCAGGAGTCCGGTCCGGTACTGGTTCTGGACCCGGATCTCCACGCTGAACAACCGGCACATGCTGTTCGGCTGGCTGAGCATCGCGTCGCTGATGGCCACCGACGCCTACATCGCCCTGGTCGCCAGCGGCGCCATCACCGACCTGCGCATCCTCAACTGAGCACCGCATCTCGAAAGAACACTGCATCTGGACTGGGCACGACAACCCACACGAGCATCGGGGAAGGAAGACGCATCCAATGCCCCCCACAGCAGAGAACGGGATCACTCGGTACGACTACGACGTCGTGGTGATCGGGGCCGGCGGCGCAGGGCTCCGGGCCGCAATCGCCGCACGCGAGCAGGGAAAACGCACCGCGATCATTTCGAAATCGCTCTTCGGCAAGGCGCACACGGTGATGGCCGAGGGTGGCGCCGCGGCCGCCCTGGGCAACACCAACGAGGCCGATTCCTGGAAGGTGCACTTCCGCGACACCCTGCGCGGCGGCAAGTTCCTCAACGACCCGCGCATGGCCGAACTCCACGCCAAGGAGGCGCCCGAACGCATCCTGGAACTGGAGTACTGGGGCGCGCTGTTCGACCGCACCGCGGACGGGCGGATCAGCCAGCGCAACTTCGGCGGACACGAGTACCCGCGGCTCGCGCACGTAGGCGACCGCACCGGCCTGGAGCTCATCCGCACGCTGCAACAGCGGATCGTGGCGCTACAGCAGGCCGACGCGGCGGAGTACGGTGACCCGGACGCCCGGCTGAGGGTCTTCGCAGAGACCGCCGTGACCAGCCTGATCAGGGCGGACGGCGATGAGGGAAGGATCGTCGGAGCCTTCGGCTACCGCAGGGTGGACGGCGGGTTCGTGCTGTTCGAGGCGCCCACCGTCATCCTCGCTACCGGCGGCATCGGCAAGGCCTTCCGCACCACCTCGAATTCCTGGGAGTACACGGGAGACGGGCACGCCCTGGCACTGCGCGCCGGGGCCTCACTGATCAACATGGAGTTCGTCCAGTTCCACCCCACCGGGATGGTCTGGCCACCCTCGGTGAAGGGCATCCTGGTCACCGAATCCGTGCGCGGCGACGGCGGCGTGCTGCGCAACTCCAAGGGCGAACGGTTCATGTTCGACTACGTGCCCGACGTCTTCCGCTCGCAGTACGCGGAGACCGAGGCCGAGGCGGACGGCTGGTACGACGACCCCGCTCATCACAGAAGGCCGCCGGAACTGCTGCCCCGCGACGAGGTGGCCCGGGCGATCAACAGCGAGGTGAAGGAGGGGCGGGGCTCCCCGCACGGAGGCGTGTTCCTGGACGTGTCCTCGCGGCTGCCCGCCGAGGAGATCCGGCGGCGGCTGCCGTCCATGCACCACCAGTTCAAGGAGCTGGCAGACGTGGACATCACCGCCGAGCCCATGGAGGTGGGCCCCACCTGCCACTACGTGATGGGCGGGGTGCGGGTGGACGCCGACACCGCAGCCTCGGACGTGCCCGGCCTGTTCGCCGCCGGTGAGGTGGCGGGAGGCATGCACGGTTCCAACCGACTGGGCGGCAACTCGCTGTCGGACCTGCTGGTCTTCGGGCGGCGGGCCGGGCTGGGTGCGGCCGCTTACGTGGACGCGCTCGACGGCGCTCGGCCGGGATCCGAGACGGTCGACCGGGCAGCAGCCGAAGCGGTGCGTTCGTCACTGACCCCGCTCAAACAGGGTGAGGGGGAGAACCCGTACACGATCCACTCCGAGCTCCAGGACACCATGAACGACCTGGTCGGGATCATTCGCAAGGGCCCGGAGGTGGAACAGGCCCTGGAGCGGCTGAAGGAGCTGTCCGAGCGGGTGGAGGTGCTCAGCGCCCCCGGGGACCGGGTGTACAACCCCGGCTGGCACCTGGCGCTGGCCCTGCCCAACATGCTCCTGGTGTCCGAGGCCGTGGCCCGGGCGGCGTTGGAGCGCACCGAGTCGAGGGGCGGGCACACGCGCGACGACTTCCCGGAGATGTCGGCCGAGTGGCGGAAGGTGAACCTGTCCGCCCGGGCCGTCGACGGCCGGGTGGAGCTGGAGCGGCGCCCGATCGCGGACATTCCCGAGGAGATGCTCGCCCTGTTCGACCGGGACGAGCTGGCCAAGTACCTGACCGAGGCGGAGCTCCCGGGTGACGGGAGCGCCGACGAGGAAGAGCTCCCTGAAGAACTCCCCGAGGAGGGCACGTCATGACTGAACGGACGTTCCGGGTGTGGCGCGGCGCGGCCGACGGCGAACTCACCGAGTACCGGGTGGAGGTGAACGAGGGCGAGGTGGTCCTGGACGTGCTGCACCGCCTCCAGGCCACCCAGACCCCCGACATGGCGGTTCGGTGGAACTGCAAGGCGGGCAAGTGCGGCTCGTGCTCGGTGGAGATCAACGGGCGTCCACGCCTGTCCTGCATGACCCGGATGAGCGTGTTCGACGAGGACGAGGTCATCACAGTGACCCCGATGCGCACCTTCCCAGTCGTGCGGGACCTGGTGTGCGACGTGTCGTACAACTACGACAAGGCCCGGGAGATCCCGTCGTTCACCCCGGATCCGAAGACGGAGCCGGGTGACTTTCGGATGCGCCAGGTGGACGTGGAGCGCTCGCAGGAGTTCCGCAAGTGCATCGAGTGCTTCCTGTGCAACAACGTCTGCCACGTGATCCGCGACCACGAGGAGAACAAGGAACACTTCTCCGGGCCGCGGTTCCTGATGCGGGTCGCGGAGCTGGAGATGCACCCGGAGGACACCGCGGACCGGCGGAAGATCGCCCAGGAAGAATTTGGGATGGGCTACTGCAACATCACCAAGTGCTGCACGGAAGTCTGCCCCGAAGGGATCCGCATCACCGACAACGCGCTCATCCCGCTGAAAGAACGCGTGGTGGACCGCAAGTACGACCCGCTGGTGTGGCTGGGTTCAAAGATCGGCATGCGCCCGAAGGACACCCCGATGGCCCCGAACATCCGCCGCCCGGAGGACGGGAACTGAGGGGTCCAGGAGGTGAGCCGTGGGCGGCGGGGACGACAAACCCGCCGCCTTTCCCACCCAAGGTCCACAAAGCTCGCTTCATCCCTTTCCTACCTGATTCTACGTTTTCTCGACTTCGTCGTAGGGGGCGGATAGCTTGACCGTCCCGACGCCGGTGCCGCCCCTCCCCGAGCCCCGGCGAGGCACCGATCCGGGGCATACACGAAGGAAGCGGGACATGGCCGAGGACACCGGTTTCAAGCGGCATTTCAATGCGGAGAGCGCACGTTACCTCGGTGAACGGATCCGTGTGGCCCACCCCGGTTTCGACGTGGACGGCTACAGCGCGCAGGTCGGCGCCCGGGTCGGCCCACTGGAGCTCAAGGACCGGGTCCTGGTGATGGCCGAAGGCCTGCGCGCAAGGCTGCCCGAGCACTACCCCGACGCCCTCGACGTGCTCTGCGCCTGCATGTCCGCCCTCACCGACGAGGACAAGAGATACGCGGACGGGTTCTACCTGATGGCCGTGACCCGGTTCGTGGAGGAGTTCGGGGTGGATCACCCCGAAGCCTCTCTGGCCTCGATGCCCGAACTCACCCGGCACCACACGTGTGAGTTCACCGTCCGCCCCTTCGTGTCGGCGCACTACGAGGCGGCGATGACGATGATGCGCTCCTGCGCCGTCCACACCGACCACGACATCCGCCGGTTCGCCAGCGAGGGCATCCGCCCCCGGCTGCCCTGGGCCCGCAGGCTCCCGGAGTTCGTCGCCGACCCAGCCCCGGTGCTGGAGGTCCTGGAGCTTCTGCGGAGCGACCCGTCCAAGTACGTGCGCACCTCGGTCGCCAACAACCTCAACGACATCTCCCGAGACCATCCCGGTCTGGTGCTGGACACAGCCGAGCGTTGGACCCGGGAGAGCCCGACTCCGGAGACCGCGTGGACGGTCCGGCACGCGCTGCGCACCCTGGTGAAACAGGGCGACCAGCGGGCGCTGGCACTGCTGGGTGCCACCGGCGGCGAACACGTGGAGGTGAAGGGGCTGGCCCTCACCCCGGAAGTGCTCGACCTGGGCGGACCCCTGCTGCTCCGGGTGGACCTGGCCAACACGGACGGACGGGCGCACACCGTGGTCGTGGACTACGTGGTGCACCACGTGCGCGCCAACGGCAGCCGGAGCCCGAAGGTATTCAAATGGGCGAAGGTCGAACTGCGCGCCGGGGAGCGGCGGACCCTGGAGAGGAAACACCCGGTCCGCCCGATCAGCACACGCTCCTACTACTCGGGGGAACACCTCGTGGAGATCCAGGTGAACGGCCTGGTGAAGGCGGCGGGAGCGTTCGAGCTGCGGGTCTGACCGGTCCGATCGCGGCGGGTGCCCTCCCTCGGCACGGACACAGGATGCCCCGCTGCGCGTCGGGGAGGGCTGTGCCGGCCTCAGAACCCCCGGCTGGTCCACTCGTCGAGGTGGGCTGCGGCTTCGGCGATGGTGGTGGACTCGCCGTGGCCGGGGTGGACGACGGTGTCGCCGGGCAGGGTGGCGAGTTGGTCGCGGATGGAGGCGATGATCGTCGGGAAGTCCGAGGCGGGCTGGCCGGTGGCACCCGGACCGTCGGGGAAGAGGGTGTCGCCGCTGAAGACCACGCCGAGGTCGGGGGCGTAGAAGGAGACGCCGCCGGGGGTGTGGCCCGGAGTGTGCAGGACGTTGAGCTCCGTGTCTCCGGCGCGCAGGACCTCGCCGTGCAGGAGCGGGGCGTCGGGTTCGCGGTAGGGGTGGACCTGGTGCCAGAGTTCGGCGTCGTCGGGATGGAGCAGGATCGGGCAGTCGGTGAGATCGGCCAGGGCGACGGCAGCGTTGACGTGGTCGCTGTGGCCGTGCGTGCACACGATCGCCATCAGTTCGCGGTCGCCCAGGCCCCGGGCGATGCGCTCGTGGTCGTGGGCGGCGTCGATCACCACGGCGCTCTCGTCGTTGCCGATGATCCACACGTTGTTCTCGACGTTGGACTCGGCGCCCTCGATGCTGAAGATTCCCGAGGTACGCAGCCGCTGGACGGGGGACAGGGAACTCACAGGCTCACCACCTGACGTCTCGCGGGACAGGGTTTCTGAGCCTATCCCGACGGATGTGCACGCACACGCTTTTAGCCGGCGTCGAAGTCGCGGCGCAGGGCGTAGGGCTGGATGAGGCCGAGGCCGTGCGCGTGCCGGGCCCGGACCTTAACGACTTGGAGCCCCTCTTCTTCGGCGAGGCTCTCGGCGAGCGCGTCGTCGATGAGGACGGTGCCGGGGCGGGCGAAGGAGGTGAGGCGGCTGGAGCGATTGACCGTGGTGCCGAAGACGTCCCCGTGCAGGGTGAGCACCGGGCCGTAGGCCACGCCGACACGGACGTCGGGGACCTCGACGTGGGTCTTCACTCCGGAGGCCAGGCGCAGGGCGATGTCCGCCGCTTGGAGGGGCGAGTCCGCGACGTAGAGCACTTCGTCGCCGAGGGTCTTCACCACGCGGCCTCCGCCAGAGGCGACGATGTCGGCGGCGGTGGCTTCGAAGCCCTCCACGACCCCGGCGAGTTCGACCTCGTCGAGTTCGCGGCTGAGCGTGGTGAAGGAGACCAGGTCGGCGAAGCCCACGATCAGCGGGTAGTAGTTCGGGACGATGTCGTTGCCGTTGGACATCACGGCGAGGGTGCGCGCGGTGGAGGCCGCGAGCTGGCGGCGCCAGATGTGCAGGAGGAGGCGCTCCACGTCCGGCAGGAGCTCCTTGACCTGATTCATCAGAGGGTTGGCGGCTTCGTTGCCGTCCTGGAACATGAGGGTGCTCAGGATGCTGGTCTGCCAGTCGGCCAAGCGGGCCATGGTCTGCCCCATGGCGCGGGCGAAGCGGACCACGCCCTCCTCGTCGAGGATGCCCTCCTTGAGCAGGGAGTCGGTGATACGCAACGCCTCGACGTCGCTCTCGGCGAAGATGACCGAGTCGTCACCCAAGGTGGGGAAGCCCAGGGCGCGCCAGACGCGGCCGGCAAGCTCGGGATCGGCTCCGGCGAGCTCGACCGCCTGTTCCCTGGTGTAGACCGCCTCACCACCGAGTAGGACGGACTCGATCGCTTTCGGGTCAGGACGCGACGGCATACGTTCTCTTTCACGGGACCTTCCCCGCCGGAGCGGGGAGCAATCTCTTTGCCACCGGCCCGAAGGCGCGGTGCTGGATGCGCCTCCAGCTTACGCCGGAGGCCTGGGGTCAACCCTGGGGGCCGGTCGGGTAGTCCGGCCGCTGGGCCGCGTTGACCTGGCGGTAGATCTCCGACTGGAACCACTGGGGTCTGGGCACCCTCTGGAGGACCATGCCCTCCTGTTCTGATGCCGACTGAATGGACAACGTTCCGTACCGCATGATCCGTTCCCAGAGCGTGATGTTGAAGGAAACATCGTTCACCCTGGTCAGCGGCATATCCCGGCCCTGCTTGGAGATGATGCCGTCCCGCATCATCAGCCGCCGGTTGGTGAGGATGTAGACGGTGGTCGCCCACTTAAGCATGGGGACGAACCAGAAGGCGAGTGCGGCGACGACGCCGACGGCCACCACGACTCCTCCGGCGATCAGGCTCCAGTCCTCGTTCCAGGGCATGAAAAACAGGGCGGTGCCGACGACACCGATGATGAGCAGCAGCGCGACGAACTCACCGGCGAGGAGAGTCCAGTGCTGCCGTGCGACGTAGACGAGTTCCTCGTCGTCGGAGAGATAACGGTCCGCGATAGCCATAACGGTGATAATGGCACACGCCGCCCGGGTCCGGGAGTGGCTGGAATACGCCTGTGGACCAGTGGTTCGGGCTCATCGGCCGGGGCGGACGTGCACGACGTCCCCGGCGCTGAGCACCCGCTCCCCGACCAGGAGCCTTGCTTGGGTGTCCACCCCGGTGGCAGTGCCTTCCAGGAGGCGGTCTCCGGGCAGGTGGACCCGGACGGGCCGTCCGAGGGTGAGGCAGACGTCCCGGTACTCGGCGGCCAGCCCGCTGACCTCGGCGTCGCCCGCTGACGCGGTCCATGCGGCGTAGCGTTCCTCGAACTCGGCCAGGACGGTGGTGAGGAGTTCGTCCCGGCTGATCCCGGACGCCCCCTCGGCGCGGAGTGAGGTCGCGTTCTCCACGGGGAGCTGCTCGCGGGTCTGGGCGACGTTCAGCCCCATACCCACCACGATCCCCAGTTGGTCGGCGTCGGAGAAGTCGGCCTCGGCGAGGATCCCGGCCAGCTTGCCGTCCCGTTCCTCCCCCGGCACGAGGACGTCGTTGGGCCACTTGAGCGCGGCCTTGACACCGGCAACCTCGCGTACGGCGGCGACGGCGGCCAGCCCCATCATCGGGGAGACCCAGCCCAGCCGGTCGGAGGGCACGGAGGGCCGCACCAGCACGGAGAAGGTGAGCGCCACACGGGCCGGTGTGGTGAACCCTCGCCCCAGACGGCCCTTGCCCGCGGTCTGGTGCTCGGTGACCAGCACGGTGCCCTCGGGCGCTCCCTCCTTGGAGCGGGCGATGAGGTCGGTGTTGGTGGACCCGGCCTCGGGCACCACGTCGACGCTGCGCCACAGCCCGCCGGGACGGATGACGGAGGCCGCGATCGCGGTCTGGTTCAGAGGGAGGAGCGCAGTGTGGGCTTCGCTGGTCATAGGCCCATTACAACAGCCCCGAAATCCTCTGTGGGCAACCCGCCAAGCCGGTTCCACCCCGGTTAAGCTGATTCCAGCACATCGGTGATCATGTCTAGCTACTTTGCGTAGCCGGAGGTGCGACAGTTGACCATCGCAGCAACAAAGACGGCCGAGCACGAGCCGTCCTACTGGGAAGTCGTGCTGCGTGCCTGGGAAGAACTCGACCTGCCCGAAGGCTGGCGAGCCGAGATCATCGAAGGCGACATCACCATCACACTGCTGTCAGAGGTGGCGGAATCCATGAGTATCGCGGAAGCGGAAGAGCTCGGCATACCGTCCCACTGGGAAGTCGTGCTGCGCGCCTGGGAAGAACTCGACCTGCCCGAAGGCTGGCGAGCCGAGATCATCGAAGGCGACATCAAGATCATGACTCCCCCCTCCCTCGAACACGGCCACATCGTGACCCTGATCAACAAGTGGCTCGTTCTGGAGTGCCACCGTGAGGGAAGCGGAATCGGTGGAGCAGAGGTTTACTAGAACATCGGTGTGCGGGTACCACTCCGCAGTGGCCTGTACATACCTGACCTGATGGTGTTGCCCGAGTCAGTGCTGAGCTCTGACCCTGAGCAGCTGATCAAGGATGCGATCCTCGTGGTTGAGGTGACTTCCAAGAGCACGGCACAGAAGGATCGCAAGCCCAAACTCTGGGGCTATGCACATGCTGAGGTCCCCCTTTACCTCCTGGTGGATCGCTGGGACCCGGAGAGCGCCAAGGGTGAGGTAACCCTGTTCTCAGCTCCTGAAGGTGGGCGCTACACCCGTAGTCTCCGTGTCCCCTTCGGTGAAGGCATCGAGCTCCCCTCACCCTTCGACCTCTTGATCGACACCGGCGCGTTCCCCGTCTGACTCATCCACGAGTCGGGCCCCGCACCTGTGACAGGTGCGGGGCCCGAAGCTCGACAAGCCGGGTCAGCCGGTGTTCTGCAGCCCCGCGGCCACTCCGTTGACGGAGAGCAACAGCAGGCGCTCCAGGTGCTGACTGTCCTGGTCGGACAGGGAGTCCGACTCCTCGCCGCGCAGGGCTTCCAGGGCGCGGAGCTGGAGGTGGCTGAGCGCGTCCACGTACGGGTTGCGCAGGTCCACGGCGCGAGAGAGGATTGCGCGGTTCTCCAGGAGGCGGTCGTGGCCGGTCACCTTGAGGACGAGTTCGCGGGTGCGGTCGTACTCGCCCAGGACCGTCTCGGTGAGTTCGGGCCGCCCGCCCAGGGCCAGGTAGCGCTCGGCGATGGTGCGGTCGGTCTTGGCCAGGCTCATCTCCGCGTTGTCCAGCAACGAGGCGAACAGCGGCCACTCCCGGTAGGCGGCTTGGAGGGCCGACAGGTCGTCGACGGCGGCCAGGCCGGTGCCCAGGCCGTACCAGCCGGGGAGGTTGACCCGGGTCTGGGTCCAGGCGAACACCCACGGGATAGCGCGCAGGTCCCCGAGGCCCTTGGCCGCGCCGCGGCGGGCGGGCCTGGAGCCCAGGCGCAGTTCGCCGAGTTCCTCCAGGGGGCTGACCCGGGAGAACCACACCGCGAAGTCCTCGGTGTTGATCAGCGACAGGTAGGTCCCCTGGGCCGCGTCCGCGATCGTGTCCGCGTAGGGGCGGTAGCGCTCGGCGGCGGCGCGTTCGCGCTCCTGGACGGTGTCGGTGGAGGCCATCAGGACGGCGTGGCCGACCTGTTCGATGTGGCGGCGGCCGATGGCGGCCTGGCCGTAGCGGGCGAAGATGACCTCGCCCTGTTCGGTGACCTTGAAACGGCCGCCGACCGAACCCGGTGCCTGGGCGAGCAGGGCCCGGCTGGCCGGGCCACCGCCACGGCCGAGGGAGCCGCCCCGGCCGTGAAAGAGGGTGAGGACCACGTCGTTCTCGCTGGCCCAGGCGGACAGCCGGGCCTGGGCGTCGTACAGCCGCAGGGTGGCGCTGACCGGCCCCACGTCCTTGGCGGAGTCGCTGTAGCCGAGCATGACCTCCACGCGGCGGTCGTTGTCGGCCAGGCGCTGGCGGACCGGCGGGAGTTCGAGCATCCCGGCCAGGACTCTGGGAGAGGCCTCGAGGTCGGCACCGGTCTCGAAGAGCGGAATGACGTCCAGGACCGGCACCCGCTTGGGCGGCAGGGCGTGCGTGGCCAGCTTGTAGACGGCCTCGATGTCGGCGGCCGACCGGGTGAAGCTGACGATGTAGCGGCGGCAGGCCTCCACGCCGAAGCGCTCCTGGATCCAGGAGATGGTCCGGATGGTGTTGAGGACCTCCTCGGTGCGCTCCGAGAGGGGGCCGCCCGCCTCGACTTCGGCGAGCGCGGCGGCGTGGACCTCGCTGTGCTGGCGGACCTCCAGTTCGGCCAGGTGGAAGCCGAAGGTCTCGGTCTGCCAGATCAGGTGCTGGAGTTCGCCGTAGGCCTGTCGGCTGGCACCGGCGGCGGCCAGGGAGTCCTGGACCAGGCGCAGGTCGGCGAGAAACTCGTCGGAGTCGGCGTAGGCGAGGTCGGCGTCGCGTTCGCGGGTGGCGCGCAGGCGGGCGGTGGCCAGGAGCAGCAGCTGGCGGTGGGGTTCGTTGGGTGAGCGCTGGGTGATCTCACCCATCAGGGTGGGGTGTCCGGCCTTGGCCTGGGAGACCGTGTCCAGCAGCGCGGGGCTGGCCGGGGTGAGGTTGGAGTAGGCGGTGAGGGTGCGGGCGAGCTTGCCGCAGGTGGTCTCCAGGCCGCGCAGGATGTGCTCGGACTGGATGGTCATGGCCTCGCGGGTGACCTCGTGGGTGACGAAGGGGTTACCGTCGCGGTCGCCGCCGATCCAGGTGCCGTAGCGCACGAAGGGCGTGGCGCGGGGCGGGCGGGTGCCGGTCCCCTCGGGGTCGATGGCGCTGTCCAGCGTTCGGTAGACCTCCGGGATGATCGCGAAGATCGTCTCGTCGAAGGCGGCCAGCGCGGTGCGCACCTCGTCGAGCGGGTCGAGCTTGGTGTAGCGCAGCTGAGAGGTGCGCCAGAGCAGGTCGATCTCCTCCAGGAGGCGGCGGTGCGCCTCTGCGGCGGCGCCGCTGCCCTCGTGGGAGGTGTGCCAGGCGTCCAGCTGGGCGCTGATCCGCAGGATGGAGGTGGAGACGGCGCGGCGGCGGGCCTCGGTGGGGTGGGCGGTGAGCACCGGGTGGAACTCCATGCCCGCGACCAGTTCGGCCAGGCGCTCCTCGCCGCCGTCGGTCTCGCGGATGGCGCGCACGGCGGCGGCCAGAGACTCGCGGGACGGGTTGGCGGCGTCGTCGCGTTCGCGCAGGGCGCGCATCCGCTGGTGTTCCTCGGCCAGGTTGGCCAGGTGGAAGTAGACCGTGAAGGCGCGGGCGACCTGCTTGGCGCGCTCCAGGGGCCAGGCGGCGACGAGCTCGGTGATCTCCTCGGTGGTGACGGAGCCGTCGCGGGCGCCGATCACCGCGTGTCGGAGTTTCTCGACATCGGCGAGCAGATCCTCACCGCCGCTTTCGGCGAGGACCGTTCCGAGCATCTCGCCGAGCAGCTTGACGTCATTCCTGAGCTGTTCGGGGACTTCCTGCCGGGCACTGTCACGTTCTGCGCTTACCGCTGTCATGGGGCCGACCTTACCGAGATCGTCCCTGGCGGCGTGCGTGCGGGGGTGGATTTACCGTGGTTATGCCCGAGCGTTAACAATTGTGGCCCGGCGGGGACAATTCACATTGACTCACGGTTATCCGGCGTTTCGGGGCGCCTTTTACACCCCGGCTTCCTCCCGGATCGCGGCTGGACACCCGGGCTGCATAGGGGCACACCTACTGACGAGTAACCCGGGCCGCGTGAAGGCGCGTGAGACCCCCGGAGCTAACCTGAGCTGTTATGGCCACCGAAGCCCCTGAACCGCTGTCCGCGGCTGAGATCGACATCCACACGACCGCTGGCAAGCTCGACGACCTGCGGCGACGCAGGTACGAAGCCGTGCACGCCGGGTCCGAGCGAGCCGTCGAGAAGCAGCACGCCAAAGGCAAGATGACCGCACGCGAGCGGATCGACGCACTGCTCGATCCGGGTTCGTTCGTCGAGTTCGACGCGCTGGCCCGGCACCGCTCGACCAACTTCGGTCTGGACGCCAACCGCCCCTACGGGGACGGCGTCGTGACCGGCCACGGAACCGTCGACGGCCGTCCCGTCGCCGTGTTCAGCCAGGACGTCACCGTCTTCGGCGGATCACTGGGCGAGGTCTACGGTGAGAAGATCTGTAAGGTCCTCGACCACGCCCTCACCAACGGCTGCCCCGTGGTGGGCATCAACGAGGGCGGCGGCGCGCGCATCCAGGAGGGTGTGGTGGCGCTCGGCCTGTACGCGGAGATCTTCAAACGCAACACCCACGCCTCCGGTGTCATCCCGCAGATCTCCCTGATCATGGGCGCCACTGCGGGAGGACACGTCTACTCTCCCGCCCTCACCGACTTCGTGGTGATGGTCGACGAGACCTCCCAGATGTTCATCACCGGCCCCGACGTCATCAAGACCGTCACCGGCGAGGACGTCTCCATGGAGGAGCTCGGCGGTGCCAACACCCACGCCAGCAAGTCGGGGGTGGCGCACTACCGGGGCGCCGACGAGCAGGACGCCATCGACTACGTGAAGGCGCTGCTGTCGCACCTGCCGGACAACAACCTCGAGGAGGCCCCGCGCGTGGCCCCCGAGGACGACCCGGGCGACGAACTCACCGACACCGACCTGGCCCTGGACGCGTTCATCCCGGACTCGGCCAACCAGCCCTACGACATCAAACAGGTCATCGAGTCCGTCCTGGACGACGGCGACTTCCTCGAGGTACACGGGCAGTTCGCCACCAACATCGTGGTGGGCTACGGCCGGGTGGACGGCCAGTCCGTGGGCGTCGTCGCCAACCAGCCGATGAGCTTCGCGGGCTGCCTGGACATCGACGCCTCCGAGAAGGCCGCGCGGTTCGTCCGCACCTGCGACGCCTTCAACGTCCCGGTACTGACCTTCGTGGACGTGCCCGGCTTCCTGCCCGGTACCGACCAGGAGTGGGACGGCATCATCCGCCGCGGCGCCAAGCTCCTGTACGCCTACGCCGAGGCCACGGTTGCGCTGATCACCGTCATCACCCGCAAGGCCTTCGGCGGCGCCTACGACGTGATGGGCTCCAAGCACCTGGGCGCCGACGTCAACCTGGCCTGGCCCACGGCGCAGATCGCGGTCATGGGCGCCCAGGGCGCGGTGAACATCCTGCACCGGCGCACCCTCGCCGCGGCCGACGACGTCGAAGCCGAGCGGTCCCGGCTGGTCGGCGAGTACGAGGACACCCTGCTGAACCCGTACTCGGCGGCCGAACGCGGCTACGTGGACGGGGTCATCCTGCCCTCCGAGACCCGGGTACAGGTCACCAAGGCGCTGAAGGCGCTGCGCAACAAGCGCAAGCAGCTGCCGCCCAAGAAGCACGGGAACATCCCGCTGTGAGCGCGCCGACCGACCCGCGTAAGAACGCGCCGCACCTGGCCGTGGTGCGCGGTGAGCCCACCGAGGAAGAAATCGCCGTGCTCACCGCCGTGCTCACCGCCCGCGCGGCGGCCGCCCGGGCCGCCGCCGAGGCACCCGAGCCCGAGCGTCCCGTCTCCGGGTGGCGGGACCGTTCGCGCGGTATGCGCACCCCGTTGCGTCCTGGCCCCGGCGCCTGGCGCCTGAGCACGAGATGACCTCTGCCGTGCTCTCCCGTTTCCTAGACTCTTCGTCGAGCGGTCGGCGCGTGACCCGCTCCACGCTCCAGCTGGAGGATTTCCACCGTGCGTAAAGTTCTGATCGCCAACCGCGGCGAGATCGCCGTGCGCATCGCCCGCGCCTGCCGCGACGCCGGGATCGCCAGCGTCGCCGTCTACGCCGAACCCGACCTGGACGCCCTGCACGTCAAGGTCGCCGACCAGGCCCACAGCCTGGGCGGTTGCACCCCGGCCGACTCCTACCTGGACATCGGCAAACTCCTGGCCATCGCCGCGGAGTCCGGTGCGGACGCCGTGCACCCCGGGTACGGGTTCCTGGCCGAGAACGCCGACTTCGCCCAGGCCGTCATCGACGCCGGGCTGACCTGGATCGGCCCGCCCCCCGCCGCGATCACCGCGCTCGGCGACAAGGTGCAGGCCCGCCACATCGCGCAGAAGGTCGGCGCACCGCTGGTCGCGGGCACCCCCGACCCGGTGGAGTCAGCTGAGGAGGTCGTGGCCTTCGCCGAGCAGCACGGTCTGCCGATCGCGATCAAGGCCGCCTTCGGCGGCGGCGGGCGCGGGCTCAAGGTCGCCTACACCTTGGAGGAGGTCGCCGACGCCTATGAGTCGGCGGTGCGTGAGGCGGTGACCGCGTTCGGTCGGGGCGAGTGCTTCGTGGAGCGCTACCTGGACAAGCCCCGGCACGTGGAGACCCAGTGCCTGGCCGACTCCCACGGCAACGTCGTGGTGGTCTCCACCCGCGACTGCTCACTCCAGCGCCGCCACCAGAAGCTGGTGGAGGAGGCCCCCGCCCCCTTCCTGTCTGACGATCAGATGCAGCGGCTGTACGCCTCCTCCAAGGCCATCCTCAAGGAGGCGGGCTATGTGGGTGCGGGCACCTGCGAGTTCCTGGTCGGAGTGGACGGCACCATCTCCTTCCTGGAGGTCAACACCCGCCTGCAGGTCGAGCACCCCGTGTCCGAGAAGGTCACCGGGATCGACCTGGTCCGTGAGATGTTCCGGATCGCCGACGGCGAGGAACTGGGCTACTCCGACCCCGAGATCCGCGGACACTCCTTCGAGTTCCGGATCAACGCCGAGGACGCCGGACGCAACTTCATGCCCGCCCCCGGCACCATCACCTCCTTCAACCTGCCCGGCGGCCCCGGAGTACGGGTGGACACCGGCTGCGAGGCCGGGTTCACCGTCCCCCAGGCCTTCGACTCGATGGTCGCCAAGCTGATCGTGACCGGCCGCACCCGCACCGAGGCGCTCCAGCGCTCCAAGCGGGCGCTGGCCGAGTTCGAGGTCGGCGGCATGCCCACGGTGATCCCCTTCCACCAGACCGTCGTCGAGGACCCGGCGTTCGCTCCGGCGGACCCCGCTCAGCCGTTCGGGGTCTACACCCGGTGGATCGAGACCGAGTTCGACAACCAGATCGCCCCCTGGTCCGGTGAGGCGGGCACCGCCGAGCCGGCCGAGCGCGAGACCGTGACCGTCGAGGTGGGCGGTAAGCGCATCGACGTGGTCCTGCCCGCCTCCCTGGGCGTCGCGGCGGCTCCGGCCGCCGGAAACGGTGGCGGCAAGAAGAAGCGCGCCGCCCGTAAGAGCGGTGGCACGGCCGCGGCCAGCGGGGACTCGCTGGTCTCGCCGATGCAGGGCACCGTGGTCAAGGTCGTGGCCGCCGAGGGCCAGACCGTGGCCGAGGGCGAGACCGTGGTGGTGATCGAGGCGATGAAGATGGAGCAGCCGCTGGCCGCGCACAAGTCGGGGACCATCACCGGGTTGAAGGTCGCCGCGGGCGAGACCGTGGGCAACGGCGCCGTGGTCTGCGACATCAAGGACGCCTGACCACACGTTCGTTCCTGGTGCGGAGGGCACCGCCTTTCCGGCGGTGCCCTCCGTTCGAGCTCTGGCCGGTCAACGCGCGAAGGGAAAGCCCGTGAGGTCGATATCCAAGGGACAGGGCACGTTGAGCTTCAGCCGTTCCCTGTACACACCGGAACTCGCGTAGCTCTTGTGTACGGGCTCCAGCTCGTACACGTACACGACCGGACCCTGGTCGTCCCTGTCCACGAGCCAGAAGTGCGGGATACCCGCCTGGGCGTAGATCTGGGGCTTGCGCTCTCGGTCGCGGACCTCCGATTCTGGGGAGACCACCTCGACCGCCAGGAGCACGTCCGCCGAGTCGACCGAGGTACCGTCCTCGTCCTGTGACGCTTCGGCCCGGACCAGGAGGAGATCCGGTTCTGGTCTCTGCCGCTCCCCCAGCACGGTGGTCATCTCACGTTCCACCGCGATCTCTTCCGGGACCTGCATGACCATCTGCATTTCGAGAAGGCGAAGCATACGCATGTGAAAGCGTTTCTGGGGACTTACCAGGACCAGACTTCCGTCGATGAGTTCGGTGTGCGGCGGAAGATCCGGCATACGGTCCAGGTCGTCAGCGGTATACCCCTCCGGCGGCGGCTGGATCAGGGACCACTGCTCCGCCCTGGAGGAGACCGACTTCTCTGCCACGGTGGGAGCGGACATGTCACTGCCTCCGGTAGTCGGATCGTGCTCGTCGCCCACAGTAGCCACCCCTGTCACCCCGCAACGGTGCTTTCCACGGATTGTCTCACTCCGCCCCACCCGGCACCCGTGGGTGTTCCCCCGACCGCGCCCGTTGACTCCGGCCTCTCCCCCTGCGCCCCTGGGCGTGATCCTCATCGCCCCCGGAAGCGGGAAGACCCAGCGCAGTAGGCACTCCGACCAGCTGTTCCGCACAAGGCGACCAGTTGTGTATGGAAAAGGTAAGGAAACCGGGCTATTGTTCTCGATCGTGACGAACATCTGGGGACTGACGCGAAGGTGGCACATCGACCTGTGCCGCTTCAACAGTCACGCGTGTAGCTAGGTCCACGCGCGCCCGTGCCTTCCGCCGGGCAGCGCGCCGCTCACCCTTCCCAGGTCACCTCTCCCGGTGATGCCCGCCCTTCCCCTGCGCCGAGCACCCGCGGCCCGCCGCGCCGACCCGTGACGTCGCACGCGTGCGCCCGGCCACCCATCTCTGGAGTCTTCCTTCCGTGTCTGAGCAGACCACAGCTCCCCGACGCAAACTGCGTTTCCCGTTCGCCGCCCAGGTCCTCGCCGGCCTGGTGCTGGGCATCGTCTTCGGCGTCCTCGCCCTGCAGATCAGTCCGCCCCACCCCGAGACTGGTGAGGCCACCAACTGGCTCGCGGTCACCCTCCAGACCATCGGCTCGACCTTCGTGGCGCTGCTGCGCACGATCGTGCCGCCGCTGATCGTCCTGGCCGTCATCTCCTCCATCGCCAACCTGCGCAACGTCGCCAACGCCGCCCGGCTGGCGTGGAAGACGCTGCTGTGGTTCGCGACCACGGCGCTGATCTCGGTGGCCATCGCGATCACCATCGGCCTGACCCTGCGCCCCGGGCTGAACAGCGGTGTGGACGAGGCGACCGCCGCGGAGCCCTCCACCACGGGCTCCTGGCTGGCCTTCATCGAGAGCATCGTCCCGGCCAACTTCCTGGGCCTGGCCGCGAACACCTCCGGCACCGTCGCCGACGACGGCTCCATCGCGGCGACCACGTCGCTGTCGTTCAACGTGCTCCAGCTCATCGTGATCGCCGTGGTCCTGGGCATCGCGGCGGTGAAGGTCGGCAAGGCAGCCGAACCGTTCATCGCGTTCACCTCCTCCACCCTGGAGGTCGTCCTCAAGGCCCTGTGGTGGGTCATCCGCCTCGCCCCGATCGGCACCGTGGGCCTGCTGGGCAACGCCGTCTACAGCTACGGCTGGACCACCATCGGCGCGCTCGGGCAGTTCACCGTGGCGATCTACCTGGGCCTGGCCCTGGTGCTGTTCGTCGTCTACCCGGTGATCGCGCGCCTCAACGGACTGTCCCCGGTCAAGTACTTCACCGGTGTGTGGCCCGCCGTCCAGCTCGGCTTCGTGTCGCGCTCCTCGCTGGGCACGCTTCCCGTCACCCAGCGCGTCGCCGAGCAGAACCTCGGCGTGCCCCGCCACTACTCCGCGTTCGCGGTTCCTTTCGGCGCCACCACCAAGATGGACGGCTGCGCCGCGATCTACCCGGCGATCTCGGCGATCTTCGTCGCCCAGTTCTTCGGTATCGACCTGGGGATCACCGACTACCTGCTGATCGTGTTCGTCTCGGTGATCGGCTCCGCGGCCACCGCGGGCACCACCGGCGCGACCGTCATGCTGACCCTGACCCTGTCCACCCTGGGCCTGCCCCTGGAGGGCGTCGGCCTGCTGCTGGCCGTCGACCCGATCCTGGACATGGGCCGTACCGCCACCAACGTGGCCGGTCAGGCCCTGGTCCCGGCGATCGTGGCCAAGCGTGAGGGCATCCTGGACGTGACCCGCTACCACGCCCCGCGCGGTACCACCGGTTTCGTCCCGCTGGACGAGCCGGGCACCGCCTCCGCCGAGGAGCTCGCCGCCGAGCGTGCGACAGCCGAGGCCGGGGAAGGCCGTGAGGGCACGGACAACGACGCTGACCTCGCAGAATCGGGCGCCAAGCGCTAGCCGCTCCGCCGCACCGCAGCACCGCACTCATGTCGGGGCCCGCCGAGTCCGCTGATGCTGTTGGCGAATCCGGGTGGGCTCCGGGCTGGGGTTCGGGCTGGGGTTCGGGCTGAGGTCGGGGCTGAGGTCGGGGCTGAGGTCGGGGCTGGGGTTCCCCCGTTTCCCGCCGCTTGATGGTTGCCGTCTGCGCTG
>NZ_ANAZ01000024.1:0-142624 GCF_000340985.1 Nocardiopsis valliformis DSM 45023 | reverse complement strand
TGTTACAGGCTTGACATCTGGCCTGAAGCGCTAACTAAACGGCATTGTTCGGCGAAGCCGCGACGGCGACGACCTTGACGCGCGCAGCGAAGACGGCCACACTCACGCGGCGGGAAACGGGGGAACCCGCACAGAACAGAGAGCTCAGCAGCAACACAGCCAGAGGCCTCCTTGGTGAGGCCTCCTTGGTGAGGGCTCCTTTGTGAGGGCTCAGTTGGTCAGGAACTCAGGGGGAGCGGGCCCCGGCCGTTCAGGGGATCGGGGTGCCAATGCGGAGGCGGTTGCCGTCGGGGTCCTGGAGTTCGATCTCGCGGGCCCAGGGGGCCTCTTCGACAGTGGTGCCGAACTCGGTGGCGATGGTGTCCACATCGCGCACTCGCAGGTAGACCAGGGTGTCCGGGCGGGCGTCGCCCGTGTGTTCGGACAGGAAGAGGGACACCGGGCCCCGGGTGATCTCGACGAAGGCGGGGAGGCCGGGCTCGAAGCGGTGCTCCCACACCTGGGTGAAACCCAGCCGTTGGTACCAGCGGACGGCGGCTTGGGCGTCGGTCACGCGCAGGATCGGGATCGCTTGTTCGCTCATGGGGTCCTGAGTATCACGCCTGGTCCGGGGCCGACCAGGTCTCGCAGACGGCTTCGGGGACCAGGTCGAGGTGTTCCAGGAACGCGCGCAGCAGGCCGTCGGTGTTGTCGGTGCAACCCGAGGCGGACCAGGCCTGGAAGCCGTTGTTGAGGGCGGCGAAGAAGATCGTCGCAACGAGGGCGGGACGGTGGTCGACGTCCGGGTCCACGCCGGTGCGTTCACCGATGACCTCGGCCAGTTTGGCCTGGCGGCGGTGGCAGTAGCGCATGTTGGCCTCGAAGAGCTCGGGGCTCTGCGAGATGAAGTTTCCGGCGCTGCCTTGTAGGTGCAGGTTCTCGCGCTCCAGGATCGCCCAGTGGTCGCGCATCGCGTTGCGCAGGGCCTGGAACGGGTGCTCGTCGGAGGGGCGGTCCCGCAGGGCCGCGCAGAGGACCTCGTCGACCCCCTCGACCGCGTCCAGCACCACGTCCTCCTTGGAGGCGAAGTACCGGAAGAACGTCCGCTGGGAGACCCCGGCGCAGGCCGCGATCTCCTCGGTGGTGGTCGCTTCGTAGCCCTTCTCGTGGAACAGGCGCAGCCCGGACTCGATGAGGGTTCTGCGCAGTTCGGCCTTCTTCCGCTCACGCAGACCGACGCCTTCGGGGCTCGTCGTGCTCATGGACGTGCCTCCCCGATCCCGCATGCCGTTCGTTCGCACGCTCTTCTCCTGGAGGATACATGCGAGCCACAGTGATGCCAGTCACTGACAAAAAGCAGAGATTGCAAAGTGTCAGTGGCTGACATAATCTCGCCGGGAAGGTAACGAGCACCCGGGGGCACCATGACCACGCAAACCGCAGCGGCACCACCCGATCAGGGGCGTGTGCGCTTCACCGAGAGCCCCTGGGCCACGCTCGTCGCCATCGCCTTCGGCGTCATGATGGTCGCCCTCGACGGCACCATCGTCGCCGTAGCCAACCCCGCGATCGGCGCCAGCCTCGGCGCCTCGCTGGCCGAACTCCAGTGGGTCACCCACGGCTACCTGCTCGGACTCGCGGTCTTCCTGATCACGGCGGGCAAGCTCGGCGACCGCTTCGGCTACCGGAACACCTACCTGGTGGGCGTGGTCGGTTTCGTACTCTCCTCGGTGGCGATCGCGCTGTCGTCCGGTGTCATCATGCTCATCGCCTTCCGGATCGTCCAAGGGGTTTTCGGAGCACTGCTGCTCCCCTCCGCCATGGGCCTGCTGCGCGCCAGCTTCCCTCCCAGCAAGCTGGGCCGGGCCTTCGGCGTCTTCGGCAGCCTGATCGGCGCGGCCACGGCGGGCGGCCCGATCCTTGGTGGGGTTCTCGTGGGCGCGTTCAGCTGGGAGGCCGTGTTCTACATCAACGTCCCGGTCGGCGCCGTCGCGCTGGGCCTGGCACTGTGGCTGATCGCCGCCAACCGTCCCACCGATGCCGGAAGCCGCATGGACCTGCCCGGCATCGTGCTGATCAGCGTCGCGATCTTCGCGCTGGTGTGGGCGCTCGTCGAAGCGCCGAGCATCGGTTGGGCCCACCCCGTCACCCTGGTCTCCCTCAGCGCCGCGGTGCTCTTCGGCGTCGCCTTCGTGCTGTGGGAGCGCAAGCCCGAACAGCCGCTCATCCCGCTCGGCCTGTTCGCGCACCCGTCGGTGTCCATCGGTGTGGTGCTGACGGTGGCGATGGCCCTGGGCCTGATGGGCTCGCTGTTCTTCATCACCTTCTACCTCCAGGGCGTGCGCGGGATGAGCCCCGCCCAGACCGGGCTCCAGCTCATCTCCATGACCGCGATGATGGCGATCACCTCACCGATCGCCGGACGCGTCCTGGACCGGGTCGGCGCGAAGCTCCCCACCACCATCGGACTGCTGTCCGCCTCCGCCGGTATGTTCCTGCTGTCCCGGCTGGCGGCGGACACCGGCGTCGTGTACATCTCGGCGGCGTTCGTGCTGCTGGGCGTGGGCCTGAGCCTGGTGATGACCGGCGCCACCGCCGCGATTATCGGCAACGCCCCGGTGCGCTTCGCCGGGGTCGCTTCGGCGGTCCAGCAGGCCGCCATGCAGCTCGGCGGTTCGCTGGGTACGGCGGTGCTGGGCGCGGTCATGTCCGCGACCATCATCTCCACCCTGCCCGCCCACTACGCGGCCGCCGGTCTGGCCGAACCCTCCGCCGGAGAGCTGTCCTCCATGCAGGGCACCGTCGCCCAGGGCGGGGCGGTCCTGCCCGAGGGCGCCGACGCGGGGATGACCGCCGCGGTCACCCAGGCGAGCAACCTCGCCTTCCTGGACGGCCTGCAGCTGGCCTTCGGGATCGCCGCCGCGGTGATGCTGGTGGCGGCCGGACTGTCCCTGTTCATGAAGTCGGGGCGGATGACCGACGGCCCCGCCGTGCACGTCTGACCTGTGCACCTCTAACCCGGGGCAGGAACACACGAAGGCCCTGGTGGTACGCCCACCAGGGCCTTCAGGCATGCATAGTCAGAACTCAGGTCGTGTAGTCGGCGTTGATCCTGATGTAGCCCTCGGTCAGGTCGCAGCCGTAGACCGTGAACTCACCGTCGGCGATGCCCAGGTCGACGCTGATCACCACCTCGTCGCCCTTCATGTGCTGGGCGGCGCGCTCCAGGGTCTCGTCGGTCGCCTCGGTCGGGAAGGTCTCCACGTCACCGAACACGATCCGCACGTTCTCCGGGAACACGTCGGTCTCGTCCGAGCACTTGCCCACCGCCATCGCCACCCGGCCCCAGTTCGGGTCGGCGCCGTGCACGGCGGTCTTGACCAGAGGCGAGTTCACCACGGCCTTACCGATCCGCTTGGCCTGGGCGTCGTCGCGCGCCCCGGTCACCCGCACCTCGATGAGCTTGCCCGCGCCCTCGCCGTCGGAGGCGATCATCCGGACCAGCTTGAGCGCCACCTCATGCAGCGCGACCTCGAACTCGCTGACGTCGACCGGCCCGGCCAGGCCGTTGGCGAGGATCGCCGCGGAGTCGCTGGTGGAGGTGTCGGTGTCGATGCTCAGGGCGTTGAAGGTCCGGTCCACCACCCGGCGGAACACCTCGTCCAGGACCGGTTGCTCCAGCTCGGCGTCGGTGAAGAACCAGGTCAGCATGGTCGCCATGTTCGGCTCGATCATGCCGACGCCCTTGGCGATGCCGGTGAGGGTCGCCCCGCCCACCTTCGCGGTGGCGATCTTGGGGTGGGTGTCCGTGGTCATCATGGCCGCGGCGGAGCGGTCCAGGTCGGCCGGGGGGAACTCGGCCGGAAGGTCCGCCAGGTAGGAGCGGACCTTGTCCATCGGGTAGGGGCGGCCGATGACCCCGGTGGAGGCGATCAGGATGTCGTCGGGGTCGACCCCGGCGGCGCGGGCCACGCCCTCCTGGACCTCGCGGGCGTCGGCGGTGCCGATCTGGCCGGTCGCCACGTTGGCGTTGCGGGCGATCACCGTGACACCGCGCGCGTGCCCGTCGGCGGCGGCCTCCCGGCTGAGGCGGACGCTGGGCCCGGCGAACCGGGACAGGGTGAACACGGCGGAGACCACCGCGGGGGCCTGGGAGACCACCGCGAAGAAGTCGTCCTGGGGGTCCTTGATCCCGATGTTGCCGGCCACGCCGACGAAACCGGCGGGAACGGGGGTCTTGTTGCTCATCGTCCTCCTCGGAACTTCGTGGGCGCCAGCCTACTTCGCCACGCCCGACGCCCCTGGTTACGGCCACGGCCTGCGGGGGTTTCGTACTGTTCGGAGACGGCGCGGGTGTGACAAGCCCGAGCGAACGGGGTATCCGCCGAGAAGGGGGAGACCGCTCGGGGGGAGGCGTGTTGTGCGTGATGGTGACTGGCTCACGGAGACGGGAGCGCGGATCCGCGGAGTCCTGAAGGTGATGGTGGACGCGGACTGGCTGCCGGGCGGGGCCGCGGTGGTCGGTACCGGCGGCATGTGGGAGTTCGTCGCGGTGGGGCGGATCGACGACGAGCACGACACGGCCCCGGACGTGTCCTACGACGTGGCGAGCCTGACCAAGGTGATGGCGACCTGGCCGCTGGTCGGGCGCGCGGTCGCCGAAGGGGTTCTGGACCTGAACGCCCCGATGTCCGAATACTTTCCGGGTGAGGACCTTCCCGGGGCCTGGGTGACGACCCGGCAGATCCTCACGCACACGAGCCGCCTCAACCAGGTGACCTGGATGGAGCGGTACGTGGGCACGGACCAGGACCTGGCCGAGGCGATCCTGGCCGACCCGCTGGAGGAGCCCGGCTACCAGTACATCGACCGCGGGTTCATCCTGCTGGGCCTGCTCCTGGAACGGCTGTACGGCAGCACCCTGGACCGGCTGGCCGACGACCTCTGGGCCGAGCTGGGCATGCGTTCCACCACCTACGGTCCGCTGGCGAGGTCGCCCAGCGTGGCGCCGACCGAGCGGCGGCTGGTCGGCGCCGGGCCCTCCTGGGGTGTGGTGCACGACGAGGCGGCCGCGCTGATGGGCGGTGTGGCCGGACACGCCGGGGTGTTCAGCACCGCCATCGACCTCGGCGCCTACGCCCGGGAGATGCTGCGCCTGCACGACGGCGGTGCCGGGATCATCCCGGGGTCGTTCGTGCGGGAGAGCTGGTCACCGCAGGTGGACGCGGGCGGGCGGCTGTCGAGAGGGCTGGCCTGGCTGGTCACCCCGGAGGGCGTGGTCTACCACAACGGGTTCACCGGGACGAGCCTGTTCATGCACCCGGAGAGCGGTCGGTACGTGGGTGTGCTCACCAACGCCGTGCACTACGGGCGCGACCGCACCGGCCTGGTGGACCTGCGCTCGGCGGCGCGTTCGGCGCTCACGCCCCAGGCCCACGAACACGAATCCTCTCCGTGAGCCGGCCGATCAGTTCGGCCAGCCCGGCGGGGCCGGGGACGACCAGGTCCGCGGCGTCGGCGACCTCGGTCACCTCGTCGGAGGATGAGCACACCGTCAGACCGGGGACGCCCCGACCGCGCAGCGCGGCCACCGCCGCGAAGGCGGGCAGGTCGCCCAGGTCGTCACCGGCGTAGAGGACGCGCTGGGCCGCCCTCTCTTCCACCAGGGAGGTGAGGGCGGCGCCCTTGTCCACACCCTGTGGACGGAGTTCGATCACCATCCGACCGGGCTCCAGCTGCAGATCGGCGCGCTGCGCCAGCTCCGCCAGGGGAGCGGCCAGCAGTTCCAACGCGCGGTCGGGGTCGTCCGCCCGGCGCGTGTGCACGGCCAGCGAACGCCCTTTGTCCTCGATCCACGTGCCCTCCGGCGCGCCCGAGGCGTCCACCAGAGCGGGGAGCTCGGCCCGGACCAGGGCCACGCCGGGCGGTGGATCGGCGGCGATCACCCGGCCCTCGGCCCAGCGCTCGGCACCGTAGTGGCCGAGCACGATGATGCCGGGTACCCGGTCCAGCCCGCCGAGGCGCACCGCGGTGGCCGCGGCCCGACCGGTGATCACCGAGACGGTGCCCACCAGGGTCGAGAGCTCGGCCAGCGCGGCCACGATCCCCGGATGAGGGGCGGAGGTGAGCGGGTCGGCGACGATGGGCGCCAGGGTGCCGTCGAAGTCGAAGGCGGTCAGCGCCTTGGCGGGGTCGGTGAGCAGTGCTTCGAGCGCGGCGCGGCCGGCCCGGGTGGTCGGTTCGGGCAGGCCGTGGGCTTGGGGCGAGGGCATGCGAGGACCTTGTCGCAGTCGGTGGGAAAGCTGCTGTCGGTAGGTAGGCCGCGCGTGCGGGTCCGGCCGGAAGACGCACGCGCGGCGCCGGAAAGGTGCGGGGCGGTGCGGGGCGGGTGTGTCCGGGGGTCTTCCCTGCTGTCACACCTGCTGTCACACCGGCGGTCGCACCTGATGCCGCAACTGGTCCAGGGGCGGGGAACGCGGTTCGGGGAATACGGTTCGCAGAACGCGGGTCAGAGGTGAATGCCCAGCTGGCGCGCGTTGCGTTGGCGTCGGCGGTCGGCGCGCAGGCGGCGCAGACGTTTGACGGTCATGGGATCGAAGGCGAGCGCCTCGGGACGCTCGACCAGGCCGTTGAGTAGTTGGTAGTAACGGGTCGCGGAGAACCCGAACTCGTCACGGATCGCCTGTTCCTTGGAACCCTCGAACTTCCACCACTGGCGTTCGAAGGCGAGGATGCGCTGTTCGCGTTCGGCGAGGGCCGACTGACCGTCTTCGGACGGACCGATATTCGGCATGGGACACCCCCTGGACGGGTCATTGGTTTGTCCGGATCGGCGCGACTCATGCTAGCGACTCGACATGCCGGATGAGGAGCGGAAAATCCAGGACTGGCACCGGGGATACAGTTACCTTTCCTACCCCTCAAGCTACTTGTCCAAGCCTGGATCCTGTGCTCGTGAAAGAATCGCCAGAGTCCGGGGAGGGCCCGGTGCAGCGCTGACCGCAACGTTCGAGGGAGCCTGACGTGCTCGGGGGCAACAGCCGTAACAGGAGACACAAACGCCACGTGCTGGGCGTCGCGGCGGGGGCCTGCGCGGCGCTCACCGTACTGGGGCTGACGGCGGTTCCAGCCGTCGCCGACCAGGAGGACATCCCCGACTTCCGGCCAGAGCAGTGGGCCCTGGAATCCATCGGCGCGCAGGAGGCCTGGGAATCGACCCAGGGCCAAGGCATCACCGTGGCCCTGCTCGGGGTCGACATCGACGAGAACCACCCTGACCTGCGCGACAACGTCGAGGTCGACACCGAGTTCGGCGGGAACGGCAACGACACCGAGCAGGGCACAGCCGCCGGTGCGCTGGTTGCCGGACACGGCCACGGCATGGACGCGGACGGCGGGGTCCTGGGCGTCGTTCCGCTCGCCAAGCTGCTGGTCCTGCCGGGTGACGACGACCTCGCCGGGGCCATCGAATACGCGGTGGACGCGGGCGCCCAGGTCGTCCTGCTGCCGGACGAGGCCGCCGACGACGAGGATCAGTTGGAAGCCACCGCTTCGGCCGCGCGCAGCGGGACCGTGGTCGTCGCCCCGGCCGGCGGTGAGGAGGACCTCAACGTCCTCGCGGTGGGCGGCACGGACGAGGACGGGGAGCTCATCCCGGACTCGCCCGAGGCTTCGTCGATCGACCTCCTCGCACCCGGCGCCGACCTGTACACGGCGGGCGAGGACCAGAGCCAGATCCAGGTGACCGGGACCCCCTACGCGGCCGCGGTGGCCGCGGGGGCGGCCGCGATTCTGAGCGCCGAGTACCCGCAGCTCGACCCGGAACAGATCCGGAGCGCCCTGCTCCAGGGCTCCCAGCAGGGGGCCGAGGGGCTGCCGTCCCTGCACCTGCCCTCCGCCGTCGCCCAGGCTTCGGGCGAGGCGCAGGACATCCCGTTGATCGACGAGGACCTGGTGGAGGAGGACTCCCCGAACGTCCCGGTGTGGATCTGGTTCGCGCTGGTGGGCGTGGTGCTGGTGATCATCGTGCTCGTGCTGGTGCTGTGGGTGCGCCGGACCACCAAGGACCCCTACGGCGTGGCGGCCGAGCGCCGTGAGGAAGAGGAGCAGCTGGCGGCCGAGCGCGCCGAACAGGCCAAGGCCGAGGCCGAGGAGCGTCCTTCGCGGCGCAAGAAGGGCGGCCGCCGCCGCAAGAAGTAACGCGAGAAGGAGAAGGATCGGACCGGACCAGGCACCGATCCGGGCACCGAACCGATCCCGTGGCGCGCCCGAGCCTGCCCAGGCCGGGCGCGCTCCTGCGTGGGCGGGGCTGCCATGGGGGTTGCGGGCAGCAGGAGGCGAGCCGGAGGCGGGCGGGAACGGAAGCTCCCCCGATGCCGACATCAGGCCGCTGGGGAAGACGGAGCCAGGGCGGTCTTCCCGCCTGTGGACAACGCCTTCTCCCGGTTTGCGGGGCCGGGCCGAAGACCTGGCCGCGGCCGGGCCGACCACTGGCTGTCGCGCACTGTCACCCCTGGTCAACGGGGTGTCATGGCGGATGTGCGCGTGCATATGTAAGGCACGCCGTGGGTCTTGACGAGGGCACTCCGGGCGACAAGGCTTTATGGAATGTCGTCCCTCGAAACACCCTCTCTGCCCTCGCGAGGAGAAAAGCGGGTCGGACCCGGCCCCCAGTCACGCAACCTGGTCAACGGACGCGTGCACATCTCCGAGCCCGATCCCAAGTGGCCCTACCTGTTCCGTCAGGAGGACGGCCGGATCCGCGGCGCCCTCGGCGACCGGGTCCTGGCCCTGGACCACGTCGGCTCCACCTCGGTGCCCGGCCTGCCCGCCAAACCCTGCGTCGACCTGCTCCTGGTTGTCGCCGACCCCGCGGACGAACCCGCCTACCTGACCGACCTCGAGAAGGCCGGGTACTCCCTGGTCATCCGGGAGCCCGACTGGTACGAGCACCGGGTCCTCAAGGGGCCCAGCATCAACCTCAACCTGCACGTGTTCGGCCAGGGGTGCGAGGAGATCGACCGCATGCTGTTGTTCCGCGACTACCTCACCGCGGACGCGGGGGCCAGGGAGCGCTACACAGCGGTCAAACGCGAGCTGTCCGAACGCACCTGGGAGAAGATCCAGGACTACGCCGACGCCAAGACCGGCATCGTCAGGGACCTCCTCGCCGAAGCGGAGGTCTGGCGCAGGAAGGGCACCGAGGACAGCTGACCCGGGACCTTCCGATGAGGGACGCGGCGAGAGGGCGTGTCCGCCACCGGACACGCCCCCGCGTCACGCCTGGGTCCAGCCACCCCTGACCCGGGCCCCTGCCTTTTCTGAGCTGTCTTCCTGAGCCGCCTTCCCGGGCGCTAACCCAGCGAACGCAGCTGGTCCTGGAACCAGCGGCGCGGCGGCAGCGCCACCGCCGCCTCCGCCAACCGCTCCCGACGCTTGCGGCGCTCCGGCTCGGGCATCGACAGCGCCTGGTGCAGCGCCTCCGCGGTCTCCACGGTGTCGTAGGGGTTGACCAGCAGCGCGTCCTCACCCAGCTCGTCGGCGGCGCCCGCCTCGCGGGAGAGCACCAGCACGGAGTCGTGCTCGGAGAGCACCGGGCCCTCCTTGGCGACCAGGTTCATCCCGTCCCGGATGGGGTTGACCAGCAGCACGTCCGCCATCTGGAACGAGGCCAGCGAGCGCGGGTAGTCGTCGTTGACCTCCAGGACCAGCGGCGTCCACTCGGGGGTCGAGAACTCCTCGTTGATCTCCTTGGCGGTCCGCAGCACCGACTCCGTGTACTCCCGGTACTCGGGCACGTCGCCCCGGCTCGGGTAGGCGAACGCCAGGTGGGTGACCCGCCCCCGCCACTCCGGATGCGCCCACAGCAGTTCCCGGTACGCCTCCAGACCGCGCACGATGTTCTTGGAAAGCTCGGTGCGGTCCACCCGGACGATCAGCTTGGTGTCGCCCACCACCTCGCGCAGCGTGCTCCTGCGCTCGGCCACGGCGGGCTCCGAGGCGCTCTCCCGGAGGTCGTCCTCGTCCGCGCCCAGGGCGTGGATGCCCACCTCGACGATCCGGCCCCCGTGTTCCACGGTGCGGCGTTCGAGGTCGACGTCGGCGCGCAGGATCTCCGCGCAGCAGCGCAGGAAGGCGTCGGCCCAGCGCGGGCTCAGGAAGCCCAGCCGGTCCGCGCCGAGCATGCCCTCCAACAGCTCCCGGGCCACCTGGGTGGGCAGCATCCGGAAGTACTCCGGCGGCGCCCACGGGGTGTGCGAGAAGTGCGCGATCCGCAGGTCGGGGCGGCGGGCCCGCAGGATGCGCGGCACCAGAGCCAGGTGGTAGTCCTGCACGGCCACCCGGGCGTTGTCGGCGGCCCCGCCCACGATGGCCTCGGCGAAGGCGTTGTTGTAGGCGGTGTAGTCCTCCCAGAGCCCGTGGAACTCCGAGCCGAAGGAGGGCTTGTTCGGGGTGTCGTACATCATGTGCTGCACGAACCACAGGGTCGAGTTGGCCACCCCGGTGTAGGCACCCGCGAAAGTCGTCTCAGGGATGTCCAACATGTGGACACGCATGCCGTCGAGGTCGTGGGCGCTGTCCAGCCGGGCTCCGGGCGCCTCGGCGGCCGCCCGCCGGTCGGCGTCGGACAGGGCGGCGCACACCCAGAGGCTGTCGATCTCGGTGGCGACGGAGATCATCCCCGACACCAGGCCGCCACCGCCGCGGCGGTGCGCCAGGGAGCCGTCGTCGGCGGTGGAGAAGGAGACCGGGCCCCTGTTGGAGGCGATGAGGATCTGAGCCTTGTCCACGTGGTCGTCCTCTCGAGAAGAGCAAGGATGGGAGGGGGTTACGCACTTCTCCTAGGTCTCGCCTTCGGGAGGCGGTCCCAAACCCTCGCGAGGTCAGCCGTGGAGACCGTCACACCAGCGAAACACTGCACGTGCATCGGGGCCCGCTTCGACCTGTGCTGTCTCACGGTGTCTCATTATTTGAGCGGTTTTGTGTAATCCAGGTCACCCAGCGTGGAAAACCGGTCAACACGTCCGTTACAGTGACGGTGCGGGCCCCAAGCGGGCACGCGACAACTTCATATTGCTCATCCAGAGGGGTGGAGGGACCGGCCCTGCGAAGCCCCGGCAACCATCTCGACATGTGGAATCGCGATCACCGCGAACCCGTCGAGGCAGGTGCCAACTCCGGCCTGGGGTCAAGGTGGCCACCAGGGAAGATGAGGGGAGACGCCTCGCTATGGCGATTACCGCCACTGAACCCACCGCTGTCCGCGCCTTCGGTCCCGGAACCGCCCTCTCCTGTCGCGAGTGCGGCGAGCGCTACGAACTCTCACCGATCTTCGCCTGCCAGTTCTGTTTCGGCCCCCTCGAGGTCGCTTACGACTTCGGCGACGTGACCCGCGAGGAGATCGAGAGCGGCCCCAAGAACATCTGGCGCTACCGCTCCCTCCTGCCGGTCCCCACCAACGTGGCCGACCTGCCGAACATGAACCCGGGCCTGACCCCGCTGGTCAGGGCCGACCGCCTCGCCGCCGAACTCGGCCTGAAGTCCCTGCACGTCAAGGACGACTCGGCCAACCCCACGCACTCCTTCAAGGACCGCGTGGTCGCGATCGCCGTCGAGGCCGCCCGTACCTTCGGCTTCACCACCCTGTCCTGCTCCTCCACCGGGAACCTCGCCGGTGCGGTGGGCGCGGCCGCCGCGCGGGCCGGGTTCGACTCGTGCGTGTTCATCCCGGCCGGGTTGGAGGAGGGCAAGGTCGTCATGGCCGCCGTGTACGGCGGCAAGGTCGTCGCCATCGACGGCAACTACGACGACGTCAACCGCTTCTGCTCCGAGCTCATCGGGGACGAGGCCGGCGAGAGCTGGGGCTTCACCAACGTCAACCTGCGGCCCTACTACGCCGAGGGCTCCAAGACGCTGGCCTACGAGATCGCCGAGCAGCTCGGCTGGCGCCTGCCCGAGCAGATCGTCATCCCGATCGCCTCCGGCTCCCAGCTCACCAAGATCGACAAGGGCTTCCAGGAGCTCATCAAGGTCGGTCTGGTCGAGGACCGCCCCTACAAGGTGTTCGGCGCGCAGGCCACCGGCTGCTCCCCGGTCGCCAAGGCCTGGGAGAACGGCCATGACGTGATCCAGCCGGTCAAGCCGGACACCATCGCCAAGTCCCTGGCTATCGGCAACCCGGCGGACGGCCCGTACGTGCTGGACATCGCCACCCGCACCGGCGGCTCGGTCGAGCACGTGGGCGACGACGAGATCGTCGACGCCATCAAGCTGCTGGCCCGCACCGAGGGCATCTTCGCCGAGACCGCGGGCGGGGTGACCACCGGCGTCCTGCGCAAGCTGGTCCGCGAGGGCAAGCTCGACCCCGAGGCCGAGACGGTCATCGTCAACACCGGTGACGGGCTCAAGACCCTCAACGCCGTCGACTCGGGTGTGACCGCCACGATCAAGCCGTCCCTGGCCGCCTTCAAGGCCGAGGGCCTGGTCTGAGCCTGCCCGCGTTCTTCCCACAGCCACTCGCCGCAGCCACATCCCAGGAGACACGAACACCATGAGCGCCAGCGTCCGCGTGCCCACCATCCTGCGCACCTACACCAACGACGCCTCCGAGGTCACCGCCGAGGGGGCCACCCTTGCCGAGGTCCTCGACGACCTCGAGGCCAACCACCCGGGTATCCGGGCCCGCATCCTCGACGACAACGGCAAGGTCCGCCGCTTCGTGAACGTCTACATCGGCGACGAGGACGTCCGCTTCGAGAAGGGTCTGCAGACCGAGGTCAAGGACGGCCAGCAGATCTCGATCATCCCCGCCGTGGCCGGGGGCTGCTGATCGGGCCGCTGATGTGAACCCTGAGGGGCGGGTGCCGTCGGTGCCCGCCCCTCGCGCTGCCCACGGGCCTCGTAACCTGGGAGGGAGATTCTTCCGGGACGAGGGTGGCGATGTCGGCGACGCGGTTGTTGGTGCTCGGAGTGGTGCGCGTCCACGGGCAGGCGCACGGGTACCGGGTAGGTCGTGAGCTCATGGACTGGGGCGCCGAGGAGTGGGCCAACGTGAAGTGGGGCTCGATCTACCACGCGCTGCGCAAGCTCTCCGAACAGGGGAAACTCCGTGAGTTCGTGGCCGAGGGGGAGGTCACCGAACGTACCTCCTACGAGATCACCGATGAGGGGGAGGCCGACTTCCTCCGTCTGTTGCGCGGCGCTCTGAGCCACGGCGGTGACGACCACGCGCTGTTGTGCGCGGGGGTCACCCTCATGCCCTGCCTGCCGCGCGCCGAGGTGATCGAACTCCTGAAGGAGCGGCTCGCCGTCCTGGAGAAGAGCGACGCCGAGGTCGTGTCGGCGATCGACGCCACCGAAGCGGAGTGGGGCAAACCCGCCCACGTGCGCGAGCTCTTCCGGCTGTGGCACTACACGGTCGACGCCGGTGCCGACTGGACCCGGCAGCTGATCGCCTCCTTGGAGACGGGGGAGTACGTCATGGCCGATGACAGCCCTCAAGCCTTCGGTCTGCCTCCGGTCTGACTCCCGGTCTGGCCCTCAGCCATGTATTAAAACTTGAATATCTCCGTGCGGTGGTGCACCCTGGTCCCTGTATTCAAGTTTTAATACGGAGGGGTCGATGATCCACACACGAGAGCTGACCCGGCACTTCCGGGTCGGCAAGGAGACCGTCGAGGCCGTGCGCGGTGTCGACATCGACGTGTCCGAGGGAGAACAGGTCGCGCTGCTCGGACCCAACGGCGCTGGAAAATCCACCACCCTGCGCATGCTCACCACCCTCCTCGATCCCACATCCGGGACGGCCGCCGTCGCCGGGCGCGACGTGCGCACCGAACCCGCCGAGGTGCGGCGCCGGATCGGGTTCGTCGGGCAGGGGCACGGAGCCGGGGAGGATCAGCGGGTCCGCGACGAGCTCTACACCCAGGGCCTCCTCTACGGGCTGGACAGGCGCACCGCGCGTCGCCGCGGTGACGACCTGCTGGAAATGCTCGACCTCGCGTCCGCCGCCGGACGCGAGGTCAGCACGCTCTCCGGGGGGCAGCAGCGCAGGCTCGACATCGCCATGGGACTGGTCCACCGACCCGGACTGCTCTTCCTCGACGAGCCCTCCGCGGGCCTGGACCCGCACAGCCGGGCCAACCTGTGGGAGCACGTCGCACGGTTGCGGGCGGAGTTCGGGACGACGGTCGTACTCACCACCCACTACCTGGACGAGGCCGACTCCGCCGCCGAGCGGGTTCTGGTCATCGACCACGGTCTGCTGATCACCGACGGCACCCCCGACGAACTCAAGGGCCGGGTCTCCGGAGACCTGGTCAGCCTCACCTTCGCCGATCAGGTCCAGGCCAGGGGCGCCGCCGAGGTGGCCGAACGGCTCGCACCCGACGGCGGGGTCGAGGTCCTCGACGGCGCCGGGATCGACCACGAGGTGCGTTTCCGGGTGCCGCGCGGCGACGCCGTCCTGCCGGAGCTGCTCCGCGCGCTCGACGCAACCGACCTCGACCTGAGCACCGTCCAGGTGCAGCGGCCCACCCTGGACGACGTGTTCCTGACCCTGACCGGCCGCAGCCTGCGCGAGGAGGACCAGTGACCGCCGTCGACCGCCGCGAAACCGACCCCGCCGCCTCCGTGCGGACCACCGGAGGGCTCTCCGGGATGCTGCGCGACACCGGAACCGTGTTCGCCCGGCAGATGCGCCCGGTCCTGCACCGGCCGTTCATGATCGTCTTCGGAATGCTCCAGCCGCTGCTGTACCTGGTGCTGTTCGCGCCGCTGCTCACCGGGCTGGCCGGGGCCGAGGGAGAGAATCCGTGGCAGTGGTTCGTGCCCGGCCTGTTCGTGATGCTGTCCCTGTTCACCGCCGGGTTCGCCGGGTTCGGGCTGTTGCCGGAGATGGCCTCGGGGGCGTACGAGCGGATGCTGGCCACCCCCGCCAGCCGGGTGGCGCTGCTGCTCGGCTGGGTTCTGCGCGACCTGGTGATCGTTCTGGCGCAGATGCTGCTGATCCTCGTGCTGGTGCTGCCGTTCGGTTTCCGGACCACCGCGCCGGGGGCCCTCGCGGGTTTCGCGCTGCTGGCCGTGCTCGGGGTCGGGCTGGCCACGCTGTCGTACCTGGCCGCGATGATCGCCAAGCACACCTACGTGTTCGCGCCGATCATCCAGACCGTGATGATGCCGCTGATGCTGCTCTCGGGTGTGCTGCTGCCGATGGAGTTGGCCCCGGGCTGGCTGTACACGCTGTCGCGGTTCAACCCGGTCGCGCACGTGGTGGACGCCGCGCGCGTGCTGTTCGGCGGCGGGGTCTGGGACGGAACGGTCCTGCTCGGCTGGGTGATGGCGGTCGGGATGACGCTGCTGGCACTGGCGGTGGCCGCGCGCTCCATGCGCCGTCTGAGTACTTGACCGGTCCTGGCCACCCGAAGGGGGCTGAGGAGCGTCCGGGCACGTCACCCCGGGGTTCGCCTACTGTTCGCCGAACGCTCAAATCATGACTTGGCGGGATGTTCGCGCAGGTGGAAGGCGTTCCCCGGGGTGTGTAAATCGTGACCACATCGTTTGCACTCTCCATGGGCGAGTGCTAAAAAAGGAAGTGGTTAGCACTCACCATTGCCGAGTGCTAACCGGATCGAGGCTGCGAGACCACGGGCCTCCGGCAGCAGGGTTGCCGGGGAGAACGCGGTCGTCCGTCGCGGGCGCACGCCTCGTCCCATCGCGTATCACCCCGGTCACGGGAGGACTAGAACTCAATGGCAGCAAAACTGATCGCGTTCGACGAGGAGGCCCGTCGCGGCCTCGAGCGTGGTATGAACCAGCTCGCTGACGCCGTCAAGGTCACGCTCGGCCCGAAGGGCCGCAACGTCGTCCTGGAGAAGAAGTGGGGCGCCCCCACGATCACCAACGACGGTGTCTCCATCGCCAAGGAGATCGAGCTCGAGGACCCGTGGGAGAAGATCGGGGCCGAGCTGGTCAAGGAGGTCGCCAAGAAGACGGACGACGTCGCCGGTGACGGTACGACCACCGCCACCGTCCTGGCCCAGGCCCTCGTACGCGAGGGGCTGCGCAACGTCGCCGCCGGCGCCAACCCGATCGGCCTCAAGCGCGGTATCGAAGCCGCCGTGGCCCGCATCAACGAGGAGCTCGGCAACCTCTCGAAGGACGTCGAGACCAAGGAGCAGATCGCCTCCACCGCCTCCATCTCCGCTGGTGACACCCAGATCGGTGAGACCATCGCCGAGGCGATGGACAAGGTCGGCAAGGAAGGCGTCATCACCGTCGAGGAGGGGCAGACCTTCGGGCTCGAGCTGGAGCTCGCCGAGGGCATGCGCTTCGACAAGGGCTACATCTCGCCCTACTTCGCCACCGACCTTGAGCGCATGGAGACGGTCCTTGAGGACCCCTACATCCTCATCGTCAACTCCAAGATCTCCAACAACAACGAGTTCCTGCCCGTTGTCGAGAAGGTCCTGCAGTCCGGCCGTCCGCTGATGGTCATCGCCGAGGACGTCGCCGACGGCGCCCTGCAGACCCTCGTGGTCAACAAGATCCGCGGCACCTTCAAGTCCGTCGCCGTCAAGGCTCCGGGCTTCGGTGACCGCCGCAAGGCCCAGCTCGGCGACATCGCCGTGCTGACCGGCGGCCAGGTCATCACCGAGGAGGTCGGCCTCAAGCTCGAGAACACCGAGCTCGAGCTGTTGGGCCGCGCCCGCAAGGTCGTCGTCACCAAGGACGAGACCACCATCGTCGACGGTGCCGGTGACGCCACCGCCATCGCCGGTCGCGTGAACGAGATCCGCAACGAGATCGAGCGCACCGACTCCGACTACGACCGCGAGAAGCTCCAGGAGCGCCTCGCGCGTCTGGCCGGCGGCGTGGCCGTCATCAAGGCCGGTGCCGCCACCGAGGTGGAGCTCAAGGAGCGCAAGCACCGCATCGAGGACGCCGTCCGCAACGCCAAGGCCGCGGTCGAGGAGGGCATCCTGCCCGGCGGTGGCGTCGCGCTGCTGCAGGCCAGCGTCCCCGCGTTCGCGAAGCTGGAGCTCGAGGGCGACGAGGCCATCGGCGCCGACATCGTTCGTCGCGCCATCGGCGAGCCGCTCAAGCAGATCGCTGCCAACGCCGGCCTCGAGGGCGGCGTCGTGGCGGACCGGGTCAAGAACCTGGAGCCCGGTTTCGGCCTCAACGCCGCCACCGGCGAGTACACCGACCTGTTCAAGGACGGCGTCATCGACCCGACCAAGGTCACCCGTTCCGCTCTGCTGAACGCGTCGTCCATCGCTGGTCTGTTCCTGACCACCGAGGCCGTCATCGCCGACAAGCCGGAGAAGGCGTCGGCTCCGGCCGGCGACCCGACCGGTGGCATGGGCGGCATGGACTTCTAGTCCAAGGCGTCTGAGGTCCGGATACGCGACCTCGCCCGCGACAGCCGGGCGGTCCCCCTCGCGGGGCCGCCCGGTTTCGCTTGTGTCATGGAGGCCTTGTGTCGTGAAGGCACGGCCAGGAGTCAGAGCTCGGAAACGCCGCCCGGCCGGGCCACGTCGGCGAGCGGATGCCAACCCCCGGCTCCCGGGAGCGTCTGCGCGGGTTCCGGCCCGTAGGAGCCGCGCGCATAGGGTTCGGGTTCGGTCGTCAGATCGATCACCGGGTCGACGATCCGCCAGG
This sequence comes from Nocardiopsis valliformis DSM 45023, assembly GCF_000340985.1. Taxonomy (NCBI): domain Bacteria; kingdom Bacillati; phylum Actinomycetota; class Actinomycetes; order Streptosporangiales; family Nocardiopsidaceae; genus Nocardiopsis; species Nocardiopsis valliformis. The sequence goes on along the minus strand of NZ_ANAZ01000024.1, from coordinate 124,984 downwards.
ACTCCTCCACCACGTCGAAGCGCACGAACTGCTCCGGGGCGCCGGCCACAGCCCCGCGCAGCACGTGCTCGTAGGCCTCGTGTCCCTGGCCGAGCTGGTCTTCCACGTCCGCGCCGACTACGAGCCGTGCCGCGGAGCCACTCTCCGCCCCCGGCTCGTTCAGCTGCATCTCGAAGGCGAGCCCCACCGACGGCTCCAGCCGGAACCGGATGAGGTTGGCCGGGCCCGGGTACAGGTCGACCGCGGGGCGTTTGAGTTCGGCCACCACCTCCCACGACGTGAGCGGCATGTTCTTGCCCGAGCGCACATAGAACGGCACCCCCGCCCAGCGAGGGTTGTCCACCCGCATACGAAGCGCGAAGAAGGTCTCCGTGGTGGAGCCGGGCCGGACCCCCTCCGTGTCGAGGTAGCCGTGGTAGCGGCCCCGCACGATGTCGGTCGGCTCGATGGTGCGCACGGCGCGCAGCAGGCGCAGCTTCTCGTCCTTGACCGCCGAGGGGTCGGTTGATACCGGGGCGTCCATGGTGAGTAGGGCGAACAGTTGGAGCAGGTGGTTCTGGAACACGTCCCGCACGGCCCCGGCGGCATCGTAGAAGGAGCCCCGGTCGTCCACCCCGAAGTCCTCGGCCATGGTGATCTGCACGTTGTCCACGAACGCCCGGTTCCACACGGGCTCCACCAGGGTGTTGCCGAAACGCGTCGCCGGCAGTCCGCGGACGGGCTCCTCGCCCAGGAAGTGGTCGACCAGGTAGAGGCTCTCCGTGGGGAAGCAGTCCAGGAGCTCCCGGTGGAGTTCGCGGGCCGAGGCGAGGTCATGGCCGAAGGGCTTCTCCAGGATCAGCCGCGAGTCCCGGTTGAGCCCGGCCTTGGCCAGGGCCTGGGCGACCGTGGTGAACAGGGTGGGCGGGACCGCCAGGTAGAAGGCGGCGAAGGAGTCCGAAGGCAGCGCGTCGGCGATGTCGGCGTAGGTACGGGGATCGTTGAGATCGCCCGTCACCATGGTCATCCGCTCGGTCAGCCCGCGCAGAACCGACTCGTCGACCTCGGCCCTGTGCTCGGAAGGGGTCTGGGCCAGGTGCTCGACGATCGCCTCCCGGGTCCGCTGGCGCAGGGTTTCGGTGTCCCAGTCGGACTTGGCCACCCCCATGATCCGGGTGCGCAGCTCGTCCCTTGCCGCCAGGTGGTAGAGCGCGGGCATGAGGTACTTCTTCGTGAGATCGCCGGTGATCCCGAAGATCACCAGGGTGTCGGCGTCGGGCCCTGTGGTCATGGTGTCCCCTCGTCGCTGGCTGCCGCGCGGACGCCCGGAGGTTCCGCGCACGTTGGCGGGCCTACCCGGCCCGGGCCGCTGCCGCGCCCAAGGGCGGACCAAGAAAGGGTGACCGGGGCGGGCACTGAAAAGACGGGGACTCAGGGGCGGGGACGGGGTCAGCTGATGGAGTCGATCCACTTCCGGACGGCGGCCTTCACCTGCGGGGTGAGGTCGCTCTCGCCGAACCGGTGGGCGGTGAACCAGCGGAAGTCCGTGTGCTCCTCGGAGAGCACCACCGGCGTTCCGTCATGGGGGACCGCGAAGGTGAACTGCCGCTTGCGGATCCCGTTACTGGACACGTAGTCGAACCAGGTCGCGAAGGGGTCCAGGGGAAGCGTCCCAGGTGCTCGGCCAATCTCCTCGCGCAGCTCCCGGGCGAGTCCTTCGAGCAGCCCCTCTCCGGGATCCACCCCTCCGGAGGGGAGGGACTCCGCGCCGGGGAAGGAGGTGTCGTCGTCCCTGCGGCGCAGCAGCAGGATCTCTCCCCCGCCGTTCCGGTGGACGATCGCCCCCGCCGAGAACCGTTCGATCCCCTCGGCGCGGGCCAGAGCGATCAGTTCCTTTTCGTCCTTGGGTTCCGAGAAGCGCATGCGGCGACAGTACCGACCGGCGGGGCCTCCCAGGGCCGGTGGGGCGGGGCGCCCGGCCCCGGTGGAGAACCGGAACCGGGCACTGTTTTCCGGCCTCAGACCCGGATCAGGGTCAGGTAGGCGAATCCCATGATCTCCCTGGCGCCGTGCAGGCGGAAGCGCCGGTGCCCGTCCGCGCGGGCGCGGATCTCGTCAGCTCCGGGATCGTCCGGGTTTTCCAGGAGCCAGTCCTCCCAGCCCTTGGCGTTCCCGTTCTCCATGACGTCCCACTCGTCCACGGTCACCTCCTCCACCGCGTAGAGCCGGAAGCCGTGGGAGAGCGCGAAGTCCACGAGCTCGGGCAGCGAACGGTACTGGTCGCGGGGGACGACCTCCATCGCCGCCATCTCCGCGTCCGTGGGCGGCCGCTTCCAGAAGCACTCCCCGAACAACGCCCTGCCGCCGGGTTTGGTCAGGTCGGCCAGAGCTTCCAGCGCGTTGGCGGTGTGCACCACGGGATCACCGCCCCACACATGCGCGGAACCCACGTTGAACACCACGTCCGCGGGCTCGCCCTTCCACTCTCCGGCGTCTCCGACCACCAACTCGACCCGGTCGGCCAGCCCGCGCTCCTTCGCGTTGTCCTGGCCGTGCCGGATGTTGGCCTCACCGCGGTCGATCCCGAACCCGGTCGCGCCGGGTTCGGTGGCCAGCGTACGCAGCAGCAGCTCGGCCCAGCCGCAGCCGACGTCCACGACGTGGCGGCCCTCCAACGGGCCGAGCGAGCGGATCAGCCGAACGGCCCGCTCATCGGAGAGCGGGCCGTTGAAGTCGAGGTCGCGGTACATCGGGGGAATCTCGGGGGTCGTCATCCGAGCAGGTTCGCCGACGGCGGCCCGAACTGTCCAATGCTTTTCCCAGGGAGCGGAGTTATTCTGCGAAGTGTCGGGTGGACGGGTGCGTGAGGCGCTAGGTTCCTGTCCGGAGGTGCGAGGGAGATGAGTCTGACGATGACGGAGACCGCTCCGGCGACGGGGATGTCGCGATGGGACTACGTCCTGGGCACCTGGAAGAACCTGGACGTGCCCGACGGCTGGCGGGCTGAGATCGTCGATGACAACGGAGTCATGCTCGTGGCGCCCCCATCGGACCCCCACAACATCATCGCGGATCGAGTGAACCGCGCGTTGCTTCGAACTGTGCCTGATGACTGGGGGGTTTACCAGACACTGGGTATTCAGCTGCCGGTTGTCGAGCGGCTGTACGTGCCGGACCTGGTAATCATGCCGGAGTCCGTGGTCCTCGATCCCGCAAAGACACCCTGTCCGGCGGACGAAGCCGAGCTCGCGGTGGAGATCGTGTCCAGGAGCAGCATGGACACCGACCGTAAAAAGAAGCTCTGGGGTTACGCGCACGGTCCTGTCCCGCTCTACCTCCTGGTCGACGCCTGGGACGAGAACGGTCCCTCCGTCACCCTGTACGAGCAGCCGGGCAACGGTCGCTATAACCAGGCCACCACGGTGGAATTCGGGGACAAGATCCGCCTGCCTGAGCCCTTCGACCTGGAGATCGACACCTCCCGGTTCCCCGGGCCGGACGAGTGGCGTTCCTGAGCGCCACCGGTCCGGCCCTGATGCGGGACTGCGGGATCAGTTGCCGCCATGCCAGGTCTGCCAGAGGCGGGCGTAGGAACCTCCCCGGGTGAGGAGCTCCTCGTGGGTGCCCAGGTCGGTGATGCCGCCGCCGTCGACCACCGCGACGCGGTCGGCGTCGTGGGCGGTGTAGAGGCGGTGCGCGATCGCCACCACGGTGCGGCCTTCGAGGACACCGGCGAGCGCGCTCTCCAGGCTGCGGGCGGAACGGGGATCGATCATCGAGGTGGCCTCGTCCAGGACCAGGACCTGGGGATCGGCCAGCACGACCCGGGCCAGGGCCAGCTGTTGCACGCGGGCCGGGTCCAGCGGCTCCTGGCCTGAACCGACCCTGGTGTCCAGGCCTTCCGGCAGGAAGCGCACCCAGGTGTCGGCGCCCACCGCCTCCAGGGCCCGCCACAGGCGTTCGCGGTCCGTGTCGCTCTCGTCCAGGGCCAGAGCCAGGTTCTCGGCGAGGGTGCCCCGGAAGACGTGGCTCTCCTGGCTGAGCAGGATCACCCGCTCCCGGCGTTCCTCGGGGGAGAGGGCGCGCAGGTCCGCGCCGCCGACCCGGATGGCGCCCGCGCCGGGCGGGTACACACCGGCCAGGAGCTTGCCGAGGGTGGACTTGCCCGCGCCGCTCGGGCCCACCACGGCCAGCCGTTCGCCGGAGTGCAGGTCCAGGTCCATCCCGTGCAGTACCTCGGTGCCGGGGGTGTAGCCGAAGCGCACCCCGTGGATCTCCACGGTGCCCGGCTCCCGGGGTTCGGGTTCGGGCCCGGCTCCGGGGCGGGTGCCCTCGTCGGTCAGCTGGATCCCCAGGAGCCGCCGCAGGGCGGTGAAGCCCACCATCACGTTGTCGACCTGGTCGATCATGTGGTCCAGCGGCTTGGACATCTGCACGGTCAGGAAGACCGCCGTGGCGATCTGCCCCAGGGACAGCTCGCCCTGGTGGTACAGGACCCCCGCGACCAGGAACGTCGTCGCCGAGGCGAACAGGTACGAGAACTCCAGCGGCGGGTACCACACGCTCCGCAACCAGAGCGTGTACCGCTCAGCCAGGTAAGAGCGGTGCACGTCGGCGTCGGTGCGCAGGTCCTGCCACTCCTGGCGGCCCAGTGCCTCCAGGGTGTGCGCACCCTCCACGGTGTCGGACACGCCCTGGGTGAGCCGCGAGTACGTGCCCATCTCGGCGAGGTATCCGTCGGGCGCGCGCCGCGCGTACCAGCGCGTGGTGATCCAGATGATCAGGGCCGACGGCACCCACGCGAGCAGGAGCGCGGGGTGCAGGAAGGCCTGCGCCACCAGGATGACCAGCACGGTCGCCAGGCCGGTGGCGATCACCGGCAGGGACTGGCGCACCATCATGCTGAGCGAGTTGATGTCGCGCCCGGTCCGGGACACCAGGTCGCCGGTGCCCGCGCGCTCCACCGTGCCCAGGGGCAGCCGCAGGACGGAGTACACGAACTCCTTGCGCAGCTCCGCCAGCAGCCCCTCTCCGAACCGGATCGACTGGGCCACCGCCCCCAGCAGGAGGGCGGCGTTGACGAGCAGAGCCGCCACGATGACCAGGGCCATGACGTCCACGCGCCCGGGTGACGCCCCCTCACGGACGGCGTCGACGATCATCCCGAGCATCCACGGGGCGACCAGCGCCGCGGCCGTGGCCAGCGCGAACAGCGTCACCACCCCGAACAGCAGCGGACCGTGGTCCCGGCTCGCGCGGCGCAGTCGTCGCCACACCACGGGGGCCGGGGCCACCGGGAGCGCGGTCGACTCGATCGGGGCGGTGGGCGGTCCATCCGGCACGGGGGCGGGATCCCCGTCGGTCCCCGCCGAGGGGCGGCGTCTGGCGGTCTGGGTCATACCTTCTCCTCCTCCACCGACGTGCGCAGGACGGTGGCGGCGTAGGCGTCCGTGCGGAGCAGGTCCCGGTGGGAGCCCTCGGCCACCACCCGGCCCTGCACGACGAACTGGACGTGGTCGGTGCGGTCCAACAGCAGCGGGCTGGTGGTCACCACACCGGTGGCGCGGTCGGGGCGCGCTCCGGCGAGGCGCTCGGCGACGGCCGCCTCCGAGTGGGCGTCCACCGCGGAGGTGGGTTCGACGAGGATCAGCACATCGGGATCCCTGAGCAGGGCGCGGGCGAGACGGAGCCGCTGCTGTTGGCCGCCTGAGTACTCGCGGCCGCGTTCGGTGAGTTCCGCGTCGAGACCCTCGGGTGACTGGGCGAGCACGTCCTCGGCCGCGGCGGTGCGGACCATCGCGGTGAGATGTTCGTCGGTGGCGGAGCCGTCGGGGTCGAGCTCCTCGCGCAGCCGCCCCGAGAACAGGTGGGCGTCGTTGCCCGCGACCAGGATGCGGCGGCGGACCTCCGCCAGGGGCAGGTCGCGCAGGGCGACGCGCTGGGAGTCGGCACCGGTCAGCTCGGCGCCGCCGTCCCGGTACCGGCCCAACCGTTGGACGAGTGGGGTCACGTCGTCCTGGTCGGCGCAGACCACACCGGTGAACCTTCCGCGGGTGAGGCTGACCCCGCTGGTGGGATCGTGCAGGTTGTACGTGCCCGCCGGGGCCCGGGCCGGGACCCCGGGCTCGGGCAGGTCGTGCTCCAGAGCCAGCACCCGCACCACACGGGTGGCCGCGACCCGGGCGGTCACGAGGTCGGAGGCGAAGCGCATGAAGAAGCGCACCGCCGTGGCCAGGGAACCGGTGTAGCCGTAGAAGGCGACCAACTGGCCCACGGTGATCTCGCCGACCAGTGCCAGCCGGGCGCCGTACCAGACGATCCCCACCAGGAGCAGTCCAGGGTAGAGGGTGCGGACGGCCTCCAGGGCGGCGTCCATCCAGCCGACCCTGACTCCGGCGGCGCGTACGCGCTGGGACTCGGCCCGGTAGCGGTCGCCCACCGAACGCTCGCCGCCCACACCTCGCAGCACTCGTAGCCCGGCGACCAGGTCGGTGGCCCTGGTGGTGAGGTCGGCCTGCCGGTCCCGGTGCGTGCGTGTGCGGCGGTTGAGCGGTCGTAGCAGCGGGACCATGCCGACGACGATCAGGGGTACCGCCACCAGCACGATCAGCCCGAAGGTGACGTGCGAGGTCAGCATGAGGAAGCCGACCGCCAGGACCGAGACCACCGAGGAGATCATCAGGTCGGAGCGTTCGTAGAAGGTGCCGACTCGGTCGATGTCGTCGGTGCCGACCGCCACGACCTCACCGGTGGGCAGGCGCCTGGTGAGGGTCGGTCCCAGCCGGGAGGAGCGCCGGGTGATCAGCTGGATCGTGCGGTAGGCGGCGGAGTACCAGTTGAAGGCGCTCGACCGCTCGTACAGGGGCACCATGGCCGCGGCCAGCAGGGCGCACAGCGTGATCAGCCCGGACCAGTACAGCAGGGTGCCGAGTCCGCCGCCGGCCAGCCCGGAGTCCAGCGCGGTGCCGAGTAGGTAGGACACCAGGATCGTGCACAGGAAGTAGACCGAGGTGATCAGCGACGCCCACAGCAGGGAGCGCCACTCCTGGCGGGCGAGCCAGAGCAGGTAGCGGTTGGCTGAACGGTGGTCGGGGGTGCCCGGAGGCTGGGGAAGTACACGCACAGTTCCGGGACTCTAACCAGGGAAACCGAAGGAGACCACTGCTTTTCCCAGGGCCTGCGCGGCAGGGGTTCCCGGGTCGGGGGAGGGCCGCCGCCAGCGCCGTGACGGGAGCCTGAGGGGGCGCCGGAGAGCCCCGGGAACAGTGCGGGAGCACCCCGTGGAAGGCGTCCGGAAGGGCCGAGAAAAAAAGTGGCCCGCAGAAGCTGGAAAGTCGTGCCCGGCCGGGTGCCGGGGAGGACTCAGGGTCTTCTCGAGCACTGACGGGCGGGCTTTCAGGGCAGCTGCCCCCGGACATGCAGGAGCTCGACCAGGTCCTGGATCGCCGGGGCGCACCGCTCGCGTTCGGCGTAGGAGATCCACGCGGTCTCCAGGATCTCGTTGTCCGGCACGATCTCCCCGTCGTGCTCGGCGCCGTAGCAGAGCAGCCGCACCCGGGTGCCCGGGGCCTGTCCGTGCGCTTCCTGGTCGATCACCGCGACCCGGTGGAAGGTCCCCGGGCGCAGCACCACGCTGACCTCCTCCAGGGTCTCGCGGGCCACCGCCTGTTCGTCGCTCTCGCCCGGCTCGCGCTTGCCGCCGGGGATGTACAACCGGTCCTTGCCCTCGGGGCGCACACACAGCAGGCGGCCCTCGTGCACGTGGACCCAGGCGAGGGCCTCGATCACGGCGGGGGAGGAGGGGGAGGGCGCAGGCGAAGGGTTCGGTGACATGTGGCCACTTTAGGCCGCACCGCACCGACGCGAACCGCTGACCGCGAGTGATCCGAGCTACTAGCCTTCTGTCGACCGGTTGCGTACACGTACGGCCCAGCGCCCCCGGCCGGGCCACGGCGAGAGCGGACGAACATGACATCCTCCGGAACCGAACCGGGCCTGGGCCCCGACCCCTCCGCCGAGAGCACCGACGCAGGGGTGCGGCCCCTTCTCGCGGAGAGCTCCAGCGGTGGTATCCCGCCGCAGACCGCCGAACAGCGTGAGGCGCGCGAACGCGCCTACAACCTCTACAGTGCCGCGATCGGCGCCTGCCTGGCCCGCAGGGACAAGGATCCGTCGCTACTGGAGCGCGCCGCCCTCCTCCTGGTCGAGGAGGCGCGACTGCCCTACCTCACCCCCGACGACATCGCCCGGGCCAACGGCGCGCTGCCCGGGATCATCGACGAACTCCGTGCTGACCCGGTGCGCCCTCCCGCCGGGGCCAGCCCGCAGGACCTGGGGCGCGAGCTCTCCGAGGCCGACCTGAACTCGCTGTTCGGCCTGGCCCTGCGCGACCGACTTACCGGCATCCCGCGCGAACAGCCCCGACTGCTGCTCTTCGGCGGCCAGCCCGGTTCCGGTAAGTCCACCCTCCAGCGGCTGGTCCTGCCGGTCCTGCCCGAGGGGACGGTCAGTTACGACGGCGACGACTTGCTGCGCCTGTCCCCCGACTACGAGTGGTCCATGACCGCGGACGACCGGGTCGCCTCCACCGAGGTGTCCAAGCAGGTCGGCGGCTTGCACGGGCTGGCCATGGAGCACGTGCGGCAGGGTCGCTACGACGCGGTGTGCAGCCATCCGCTGGGCCGCGCGGACTGGGCGGCCTCCTGGGTCCTGGGCTTCAAGGAGGCCGGGTACCGGGTGGAGGTGGCCTTCGTGGCCACGCACACGTCGAACAGCCGTTTCTCGATCTTCGACCGCCACGAGCGCGCCACCCGCGACCAGGGGTTCGGCCGCTTTCTGCCGGAGATCCACCACGACCGCTTCTACCTGGGCGTACCGAACACGGTCGAGTTCCTGGAGACCCACCAGCTGGCGGACTCGGTGTACGTGCTCTCCAGGGAGGGGGAGGTGCTCTACGCCAACCACCAGCGGGGCGGCCAGTGGCGGACCGAACCGTTCGGCCGGATCGCGCTGGAGGCCGAAAGGGGCCGACGCGAGCTCTGGCGCTCGGAGGACACTCTCTAGGATCGCTCCCCATGGATATCTTCGCCGCCAACCCTCTCCTGATACGTCAGCCCAAGCGCTTCATGCGCGACGTCTCCGACTATGAGGTCTTCGATCCGCACGGCCGGCAGATCGCCTGGGCGCGGGAGCAGGGCGCGGACGGGGGCATGCAGGTGCTGCGCCACCTGGCCAAGAGCACGGGTGGTTTCGAGCGCCGGGTGCACGTCACGGACCTGTACGGGCACCAGCGGCTCGCCGTCCAGAAGCACTGGTCCTGGATGACCGCGACCACCAGCGTGAACCTGCCCGACGGTCAGCCGGTGGGCACGATCGAGCAGGACCTGAAGTTCTTCGGGTCGAAGTTCACGCTGCTGGACGCGTGGAAGCGGCAGGTCGGCACGATCGAGGGCGACTTCATCGGCCTGGACTTCCGGATCTGCGACCACAACGCGCACGAGGTCGCCCGGGTCGACCGTCAGCTGCCCGACCTGGGCGAGCTGTTCACCTCGGCGGACAGCTACGCGCTGCACCACCGTTACCCGACCCTGCCCGAACCGCTGCGCACCCTGGTGGTGGCCTCCGCGATCACGATCGACCTGGTGCTGCGCGAGGGCAGGTGAACGGTGTCGTGGTCCGCGTCCTCGCGGACCGGGTCGGCGGCTGACCCGTGTGAGGCGGTATCGAGGAGAGTTCACGGACGATCGCTCATGGAACGGCGGCCCGTTGGGTAGGGCGGTCGTATGCTGCACAACGACATTCCCACGGCCGAGGAGATCGAGAAGATCGCCTCCGCCCGGCATCCGGCCAGTGTTTCCCTCTACTTTCCTACGGTCCCCCTGACGCAGGACTCGGAGGCTGTCCGGATCGAGTTCAGGAACGCTCTGTCCCAGGCGGTGGCCGAGCTTGAGGCGGCGGGTCAGGAGAAGGAGGACATCCAGTCCCTGCGGGAACTCGGCGAGGAGCTCCTCGACGACGAGGCGTTCTGGCCCTACCTCTCCAACAGCCTGGTGGTCTTCCTGACCCCCGGGGAGATCCGCACCTTCCGGCTGCCGAACCGTCTGACCGCCTCGGTGCAGGTGTCCGACCGCTTCTTCGTCAAACCGCTGTTGCGCTCCGTGACCTTCCCCCAGGCGGCCTTCGTGCTGGCCCTGGCCCAGAACTCGGTGCGCCTGGTCGAGGTGAGCCCCGACGCCGATCCCTTCGAGGTGAGCGTTTCCGACCTGCCGGAGGACGCCGCGAGCGCCGTCGGCCTGGCCTCGATCAGCGGCCGTTCGCCCTCGGGAAGGATTCAGGGGTCGGAAGGGCGCAAGGTGCGCCTGCACCAGTACGCGCGGGCGGTGGACCGCGCCGTGAGGCCCGTCCTGTCCGGCAGCGGTGTCCCGCTGATCCTGGCTGCGACGGAGCCGCTGGCCGGTATCTACCGTTCGGTGAACAGTTACGTCCACCTCGCGGCTCCCGGGATCGACGGCAACCCGGAGAACGTCTCTGACGCGGAACTGGCAGGGGAGGCCCGTACCGTCCTCGACGAGCTCTACCGGATCGAACTGGCCAGGCAGCGCGAACGTTTGGAGGAGCACGAGTCGCGCGGCCTCACCGCGACCGACCTGAGCGATGTGGCCAGGGCCGCCACCTTCGGTGCGATCGACACCCTGTTGGTCGACATCGACGAGGTCGTACCCGGTCTGGTCGACGAGGAGACGGGTGCCGTCTCCTTCCACGACCGCAGTGACGCCCAGGGTTACGGTGTCGTCGACGAGATCGCCCGCCGGGCGCTGCGGACGGGGGCCCGGGTGCTGGCAGTGCGTGCGCAGGAGATCCCTGGCGACACGGCGGCTGCGGCGATCCTGCGCTTCGCTGTGTGAGCCCGTGAGCCCGGGCTGGGCTCACTGGCTTCCTTCCGTCGTACGCGGTCTGCCCGGCCCTTCCCCACGCTCCGGCGCGTGGGGAAGGGCCGGTTCAGTGCCGTTCCAGCTCGGCCATGGCTGCGCGGTCCTCAGCGCCGAACTGCTCCTCCAGTTCCTCCGGTGAGGCGTCTAGGTCGATCTGGCGGAGCGGTACCCCGCGGGCGGACTCGATGGCACCCAGCCGCCGGAGGGCGCGGTTGCTCGCGTAGTCCAGAAGCACCCCCGGCGGGAGTTCGTAGCGCTGCATGGCCGGGTCGTCCGAGGGGGTGTCGCTGCGCTCGACGGTGCCCATCACGTGGGGGAGCAGCTCGTTGAGGCGCTCGCTCACCACGTCCCAGTTGCGGTCGTCGGCGGCCACATGGCGGCGGCAGGTGAAGGTGCCCCAGGCCATGTGGCGGCGCTCGTCGTCCCCGATCCGCCGGATGATCTGGCGCATGCCGGGGAAGATGTCGCGCACGGTGCACACGTGGTTCCAGGCGTAGTAGCCGGTCAGCGCCAGGGAACCCTCGATGATGTGGTTGTAGGTGACCGAGGCGCGCACTTGGTTGCGGGGGCTGGGGTCGTCCAGCAGGGCCTCCAACGAACCGGGGAGCTCCTCGTAGAACAGGGCGCGGTAGGCGGGGTTGTTGGTCACGAACCCGTGGAGGTCGTCCCGGACGCCGATGGCGTCGAGCCACAGACGGAAGGCCTGGACGTGCTTGGCCTCCTCGAAGGCGAACTGGGTCAGGTACATCTCGTCGCCCAGGCGGCCCTCGGCGGCCATGGCGCGTAGGAAGGGCTGAAGGTCCTCGGTGACCGCCTCCTCGCCCGCCACGAACAACGCGCACAGCCGCAGGATGCGGGTCTGTGCGGCCTCGTCGAGCCCCTTCCAGTCCTCGGCGTCCCGGCTGAGGTCGATGTCGGCGGGGTTCCAGAACTTCGCGTTGCCCTTGACGAACAGCTTGAGCGGGAGCGAGTCCCAGTTCAGTCCGCCGCCTCGGAGTGAGTGGAAGCCGGTGCGGTACTCGGTGGCCGGGGCCTCGGTCATGGGGGTACCTCCGTAGGGTGGGCCGACCCCCATGATTGGACACGGGAGGGCTTCGTGTAAACCCTCGGAAGTGTCCTGGGTCACTAGAAATCAGAATTCGGCTCGGTCCGGCCTGGAAGCGGGAGCCCATACGGGATCTGGTCGGAGCCGACGACGATCCGGCCCCGCCGAAACGGTACGGTCAGGGGAGTACGACCGCATGAACGATCCGATCGGGGGACGACGTGTTCTGTGGTGATCCCGGCAGTCCCGGTTACGCAGCTTGCGCCGCCCAGTCCCAGCTGTTCGCGCTGGCCTCGGTGATCCCCGCGCTGCTCGGCCTCGCCCTGATGGTGGCCGCCTTCGCCGCGCCCTCGGTCCGCGGAGACCGGGTGCTGCGCACCCGGACCCTCAGCTACTCCCTCATCGCCTGGGGCATCGCTGCCGGAACCTACTCGATCGGCGTCCTACCCTCGTTCTGAGCCAGGCTCGCCCTTGCGCCGAATCGCGCTGAGCTCCGCGCGGGCCCCTCCGGGTGAGCTCTTCCGCCGGGCTCAGATCTCCTCGCCCGCGAGCAGATCGCCCGCGTCGGCGATTCGGTACGCGTAGCCCTGCTCGGCCAGGAACCGCTGGCGGTGGGCGGCGTAGTCCTGGTCCAGGGTGTCCCGGGCGACTACCGCGTAGAAGCGGGCGGTGCGGCCGTCGGCCTTCGGGCGCAGCACCCGGCCCAGACGCTGGGCCTCCTCCTGACGCGAACCGAAGGAGCCGGACACCTGGACCGCCACTCCGGCCTCGGGGAGGTCGATCGAGAAGTTGGCGACCTTGGAGACCACCAGAGTGCGCAGCTCGCCGGCGCGGAAGGCGTCGAAGAGGCGTTCGCGCTCCTTGTTCCGGGTCTCGCCCTTGATGACCGGGGCGCCCAGCCGCTCACCGAGTTCGTCGAGCTGGTCGATGTAGGAGCCGATCACCAGGACCTGCTCCTGCGGGTGGCGCTCCACGATCTGCTGGACCACGGTCGTCTTGGTCTCCGAGGAGGCGCAGAACCGGTACTTGTCCTCGGGTTCGGCGGTCGCGTAGGCCATTCGCTCGGACTCGGTCAGGTCCACCCGGACCTCCACGCAGTCCGCCGGGGCGATCCACCCCTGGTTCTCCATGTCCTTCCACGGGGCGTCGTAGCGCTTGGGCCCGATCAGCGAGAACACGTCGCCCTCCCGGCCGTCCTCGCGGACCAGGGTAGCGGTCAGTCCCAGGCGGCGGCGGGCCTGGAGATCGGCGGTCATCCGGAAGATGGGCGCGGGCAGCAGGTGCACCTCGTCGTAGACCACTAGGCCCCAGTCTTTGGCGTCGAACAGCTCCAGGTGCGTGTAGACGCCCTTCCGGCGGGCTGCCATCACCTGGTAGGTGGCGATGGTGACCGGTCGGATCTCCTTCTTGGTCCCCGAGTACTCACCGATCTCGTCCTCGGTCAGCGAGGTCCGCTTGAGCAGCTCGGACTTCCACTGGTGCACTGACACCGTGTTGGTCACCAGGATCAGCGTGGTTGCCCCGGTCATCGCCATGGCGGCCGCGCCGACGATCGTCTTCCCGGCGCCGCAGGGCAGCACGACCACGCCGGAACCGCCCGCGTGGAAGCTCTCCGCGGCCTCCTGCTGGTACCCGCGCAGCTCCCAGTCGCCGTCGGCCAGGTCGATCTCGTGGGCCTCGCCGTCGACGTACCCGGCCAGGTCCTCGGCGGGCCAGCCGATCTTCAGCAGGGCCTGCTTGAGGTTGCCGCGCTCGCTCGGGTGGACCGCGACCGAGTCCTCCCCCAGGCGCTCGCCGAGCATCCCCTTGAGTTTCTTGGCCCGCACGACTTCCTCCAGGACCGCGCGGTCCGAGGACTCCAGCACCAGGCCGTGCACCGGGTCGCCCACCAGCTTGAGCCGCCCGTAGCGGTCCATCGTCTCGGCGATGTCCACGAGCAGCGAGTGCGGCACGGGGAACTTGGAGAAGCGGATGAGGGCGTCCACGACCTGCTCGGCGTCATGCCCGGCGGCGCGCGCGTTCCACAGCGCCAGCGGGGTGATGCGGTAGGTGTGTACGTGTTCGGGGGCGCGTTCGAGCTCGGCGAACGGCGCGATGGAACGGCGGCACTCCGGGGCGAGCTCGTGGTCGATCTCGAGCAGGAGCGTCTTGTCGGACTGGACGATCAGGCAGGACACACGGGACCTTCCATCAGGCTACGAGGACGAGGGCGGCCCGTCTGGCACGGGACGGGGGCGGCCCCAGGTGCAACACCGGAACCCCTCCGATCATGCCCGCACACCGCGGAATGTCCACGGGAGGCCGCTCACGGCGGAGCCGGATACAGGGTGCCCGGTTCAGAAGACACGGTTCAGAGGAAACAGTTCAGATGCCGACGAGCAGGAACAGCAGCGCGAGAACGATCACCGGGACCAGGAACACCACCGACAGGGCGGTGTAGGCGAAGGTGCAGGCCCAGGTGTAGCGGATGTACCGCTCCACATCGACGGCGTTGGGGATCTTGACCAGGGCGATGATCCCCAGCACGATGCCGGGGATGTTGGCGACCAGGATGAAGAACCACAGGCCGAGGGCGATACCGAGAACCGGGACCGCCAGGGTGCAGAGCGCCACGACCAGCGCCGCGACGGCCCCGCCCACGCGTGCGGGCGGTCCGGAAGGAAGCGGGACGCCCACCGGGTACATGGCGCCGGGTGGCGCCGGTCCCGGGACCGGCGGTGGTACCGGGGCGGCGGGCGGGTACCCGGGCCCGGGCGGGAAGGACGGCCGCGGCGGCTGTGGCGGCGGCGCGTGCGCCGCCGGTACGTGTGTGCGGGGAGGGCTCGCGGGCAGACCGGCACCGGGCACGGAACTCCGCCCCCGTTCCCAGAAGTCCCTGGGGTCGCTCCGGTCGCCGTTCACCGCTGGCCGTGTCTCCTCACGCTGAGCCCCTGTGTTTGGGCCCCTGTGCCTGAGCCCTTGTCTCCGGGCCCCTGTGTCTGTGGTCCGCATACCCGCCCTACCCGGTTCGAAAGCGGACGATGCCGTGCTTATTCCCCCAAACAGGGGTCAAACCGGTAGTGGCCAGGGGGTCAGAAGTTGGTCACGGGGACAATCTGCTGGATCCAGCTCCCCGCCTGCGTGAACATCACGAAGGTCAGCACCAGCATCACGAAGAACATCACCCCGGCCGCGCCCAGGCAGTACCAGGAGTACCGGGTGAGCACTTCGGCCTGGTCCGGTCGGCCCCGGTCCCGCGCGTGCGCGGCCCGCACCGCGAAGGTGATCCCGGCGATGCCGAAGATCCAGTTCATACAGCACAGGGCGGTCACCGCGTGCAGGATCAGCGCCATGGTGGAGCTGTTGGCGCCGCCGGTCGAGCCCACCGGGGCCGGATCGCTCCGGTCGCCGTCACGGTCGCGCTCCCGCTCGGGTGCCCGGTCCCGGCTCTCAGGCACGCGTTCCTCCCGCCCCCGGTCACGGGGAGAGGAGGCTCCAGGGGGCAGCGGTGCGTTGCTCAAGGGCCGTCTCCTCCGGTGTCTGGGCCAACCGATCTGAGGCCACTCTAGAGGCTGGTATCCCCAACGCCGACGGGGTAGCAGTTTCTGGAAAGCCTGGCATGTCGGGCCGTTCCGCCGTAATCTCCTGTCAGGAATTCGCGGACGAACCAGCGGAAGGCGGTCGTCGGGTGCAGGATCCGATTTCTGGGACACCGGATCGCATCGGGCGGTTCACCGTGGTTCGCGTCCTGGGCCAGGGCGGAATGGGTCAGGTCTACCTGGCCCGGACCCGAGCCGGTCACGAAGTGGTCGTCAAGGTCATCCATCAGCACTTGCTGGGCGGGGACGACCGGAACCTGGAACGGGAGTACAGGAGCCGGTTCTCCCGTGAGGCGGAGGCCGCACGCCAGGTCGGTGGACTGTACACGGCACCGATCGTGGCGGCCGACCCCGAGGCGGATCCGCCGTGGATCGCCACCATGTACGTACCGGGACCCACCTTGGGCGAGGCCATCCGCGCCCGCGGCTCCTTCACCTCGGACGGGGTACGCCAGCTCGCCGCCCACCTGGCGGAAGGCCTTGAGGCGATCCATGACTGCGGACTGGTCCACCGCGACCTCAAGCCCGCGAACATCATCGTGTCCGACAGCGGGCCCAAGATCATCGACTTCGGGGTGGCCCGACCGGTCGAGGGCGAGAACCTCACGCACACCGGAGGCATCCTCGGCACCCCCTCCTACATGTCCCCGGAACAGGCCCACGGGTTCCAGGTCACCCCGGCATCGGACGTGTTCTCCCTGGCCACGGTGCTGTACTTCGCGTTTACCGGGGCCAATCCCTTCCAGGCGCCCTCACTGCCCGCCACCCTCATGCGCGTTGTCGGACCACCCCCGGACCTGAGTATCCTGCCCGCGGACCTCGCCGAACTCCTCACCGCCTGCTGGCGGCACACACCGGGGGAGCGTCCGAGCGCGGAAGGGGTCCTCGACATCCTCGGCGGAACGGGAACCTCCGCACCGGATGCCCGACGGTCACTGGTTCGACCTCCCGTGCCTTCGGTGGCTCCCGAACCTCCCGAGGCCCGTCCTGCCATGGCCCTTCCCACTGCTGGCGACCCTCCTGCTCGAACGCCTGCGTACGATCCCGTCCCGGGCAGCGTCGAGCCGCCCGCGAACGCACGGCCGCCGATCTCCCCGAGCGCCGGACGCTGGGCCGGGGCCAAGGAGGCGGGCGGGCACCTCCCGCACGAGGACATGGTCTCGGCGGTGTCTTACTCACCCAGCGGTGAATTCCTCGCCACCGCCTGCTGGGACGGCGGTGTCCGGTTGTGGAGCGCCGACAGCAGAGACCTGGTCACGAGGTATAAGGGGCACCGGGGGCCGGTCTACGCCCTCGCCTTCTCCTCGGACGGTGCGTCGATCGCCACCGCCAGCGCAGACCGTTCCGTGAAGTTGTGGGACACCTTCAGTGGCCGCCGGCTGGGTTCCCACGCCTACAGGGGAGCCGTGACCTCGGTGGTGTTCTCCCCTGACAGCCAGATGTTGGCGGTCGCGGAGGAAGACCGGGGTGCCTCGCTCCTGAGCCTCTCGGGCGCCTGGTCCGCCGCGCTGGAAGGAGGGGGCACTGAGGTGAACGCGGTGGCCTTCACCGCGGACGGAGCCGTGCTCGCGGCGGGGACCCGCGGCGGTGACGTCGTCCTGTGGGACGTGCACCTCGGTGTTCAGCTCCACTCGTTCGCGCACCCCGGTCCGGTGATGTCGGTGACCTTCTCCCCGAATGGGAACATCGCTGTCGGATGCGAGAACGGATCGGTGCGGCTGTGGGATCTGGCCTCGGAGTCCGACACTTCGGAAACCCGCTACCTGGACCTGCTCGGACACGAGGAGGCGGTGGGATCGGTGGCCTTCTCCCCGGACGGGGCCGTTCTGGCCACCGGAGGCGATGACCACAAGGCCGTGGTGTGGGACACCGTGAGCTTTGAGCCGGTCACCGAGCTGGCCGGACACGAGGAGGCGGTGGAGTCCGTCGCCTTCTCCCCGGACGGGGCCGTTCTGGCCACCGGAGGCGACGACGGCACGGTCAGGTTCTGGTGCCCGGTCTGAGCTTCTCGCCTCAGTCCGGGGCGGCTTCCAGTTCCGCCACTCCCGTGATGCGGTGGACGGCGAAGCGGTGGACCGCGTCCCGGGTGGTGTCGTAGGCGGTGAGGAAACCTCCGTCCACGCTGGCGGGCTCCACGATGCGGCTGACCTGACGGCCGTCGGTGTCGGTGTAGCCGATCCACACGCGGCGTTCGGCCGCGGCGGCCTCGGAGAGGACCTCCATGACCGCGGTAGCCCTGGAACCCGCGGTTCCGCCCTCGGGGAGGGACACCGGGATCCGGGCGATGTTGGCGGCCTCGTCACCGGCGCGCAGCGCGCGCACGGCGGCCCTGGTCAGGTCGGTGGTCGGCGCCTTCTCGGCGGGGGAGGAGGGGTCGGGTTCAGCTCGGCGGACCTCGGGGCGGCTGAGTCGCATCGTGCCGTCGCCGCTCTCGGGCACCGGGTGGTAGCCCAGTTGGCGCAGGCGTTCGGTGAGCGCGGCCCGGTTCAGGCCGCTGACCACCACGGTCGGGGCCAGGAGCAGCAGCTCCAGGTCGGTGGCGCGGCGGTCGGCGACCAGCTCGGTCAGCAGCGCGGGTTCGTCGCAGCGCAGGTAGCTGGCGGCCGAACCGGTGCGCAGCCTGCCGTGCTTGCGGCCCACGTCCGAGACGAGGTAGCGCAGTGCCTGCGGCAGCGGGGTGCGGGAGTGGCGCTCCAGCAGGTTGGTGATGTCGGCGACCCCGCGACCGGCGTCCAGCGCTCGGCGGATCGAGTCCTCGGTGAAGCGGTACACGGTCGCCCCGCCGGTGGACTCCACGTCGGCGGTCAGGGCGAGTTCGCGGGCCAGCTCGGTGACGAGCGGCCCCGGTGCCACGGCGGTCAGGTCGCCCTGGACGAGCACGTAGTCCAGCGGTTGCGGCAGCTCGGCGGACAGGATCCGCGCGGCCTCTTCATCGGCGTTCTCGTCGTGGGTGAGTAGCGGGCGGGTGTGCTCGGCGAGCGCTCCCCTGCCGGTCAGGCCGAGCGCCGCGGCCTCAGCCTCGGCGGCCTCCACGAGTTCGGTGTAGACGGGGGACTGGCGACGGGGACGGTGCCAGGCCAGCCGGGCCGCCAGTGAAACCTTGTCCGGTGTCAGGCCGGGCTCGGCCGAACCCAGCTCGGTGAGCAGGTCGCGGCGGGCCTGCGGCGCGGCGGGCCGGACCAGACCGGGGCCGAGCACGTTGCGTACCCGGCCGCCCGCGTCGCGTGAACCCGTCAGCGAGGCAACCCGGTCCGAGTCCAGCCAGGCCCGGGCCAGGAGCAGCCACCGGTGCTCGGGAGAGCGCTCCCGCCACAGGTCGTACTCGCGGGTGGGCAGCCACTCCCCGGAGACCCGGTTGTCGGTGCCGATCAGCCCGGCGGCCCGCACGACCTCCAGGTACAGGGCGGCGGTGTCCTCGTCGCTGTCCATGGCGTGGGCGGCCCGGCGCAGGTCGCGCACGCCCAGACCGCCGTTGCGCAGGACCGCGGCGGGTTCCTGGGACCAGCGCTCCAGCAGTTCCTCCACGGCGCGCAGCACGGTGAAGGCCTGCCCCGCCGCGGCACGGGCGACGGTGTCCTGGGAGCCCTGTCTGCCCTCGAAAGCGGGTGGGGCGGTGCTGACGTCGCGGAACAGCGCACCGGAGCGCAGGTACAGGCCGACTTCGCGGGGCAGCGTCAGGGTGTCGTCCCCGGTGGCCACCAGCAGGCCACGGGCGATGAGGGTCTCCACCGGCGAGGAGGCCGTGGCCAGGGTGATCTCCCGGCGGGCGTCGGAGACCGTGCCGTTGGGCGGACCCCAGGCGAGGTTGTCCAGCAGGTGGCGCGCGGGAGCCCCGACCTGGTCCACGAGCACCGCGATCCGGTTGGGGTCGGCCAGCGCGGTGGCCACTGTCTCCACCGGGGAGTTGGCGGTGCTGTGCGGCACGAGGTCGTCCGCCAGCCGCTTGGTGGCACCGTGCGGGAGCGCTGCCAGGAGGGCGCGCACGGGCGGTCCCAGCTGTGCCGGGTGGGGCAGGAGTTCGCGCAGGACTTTGACCGGCCGCAGCCGGCCGTGGTCCGGCCAGATCAGGGCGAGGGAGAGCAGGGTGTCCAGGGCCTCGTCGAGCGGGTCCCGGCCGCGACCGCCCGAGGGGGTCAGGCCGAGCCCCCGGGCGACGTTCGCGGGCGGTGCGCCGACCGGCTCGGACAGACGGTCGTCCCCGAGTACGACCACGGCCTCCAGTACCTGGAGGGTGAACCGGTCGAGCCGCTCCAGGGCGCGCAGCGCCGCGTTGCGCGAGGTCGCGCGGTGGGCCAGGGCGCCGATGTCGGCCGGGACCGGCTGCGCCAGGTCCGGGCGGGCGTTCAGCAGCGCGGTGAGCTCCGCGTCGGAACGGGACCGCAGCCAGGCGGTGAACGTGGGGGGCCGCCCCGGCGACTCGCTGTCGGGGCCGTCCGTGCTCCGGCGGGAACCGGGTCGTGCGTTGTCGGTCATCACGTCAACGCTAGGTGATGGCGCCGGGCGGGTCGCACCCGCTCCCCTCCCGACCCGTGTGCGCCAACCGGCACGGCGCCCCGAACCGTATCGGAGGAGAATTCTCTGACCGAAATTGGGAAGGAGGGGTTAAACGGCAGGTCATTGTGGGCCAATATGGGGCCATGACCCAGCGCTCGGAACAATTGGTACTCGACTATCTCTCCGATGTCGGACTTGCGCTGCACGGTCGTGTGACGGCTAAGGAGCGGACCGCCTACCTGACCAGCCTGCGTGCGCGCATTGACGAGCGCCGCGGGGCGGCCGACAACGACGACGTCGACACCGTGCGGCGGATCCTTCGCGGCTTCGGCTCCCCCGAGCACATCGTGCAGGAGGAGCTCACCGGCCGGGAGGTCGATCTCGAGGACGACGAGATGATCCCGCCCAAACCCCGACACGCCGACCGCCCGCCCCCGCCCTGGCGCGGCGGCCCGCACCAGGGGTTCATGTCCCTGCTGGAGGGGCCCAGCCAGACCGATCTGCGCATGGACGGCCGGGTCGGCCGCAAGCCCGGGGTGACCCGCAACAGCCTCGTACTCGCACGCCACCACCCGCCCGAGGCCGTGGCCCTGGCCGTGCTCGTCCTTTCCGGGGTGTGGTGGGACGTCGCCTTCCTGTGGGTGCTCGGCGCCGCCCTCATCATCCTCAGCCAGGTGTGGAACGCCCTCGACAAGTGGATCGGCGTGGGGTTCCCCCTCGCGGCCTGCGTGGTCGGGATGACCCTGTGGACGGGCGAGGCGAAGTTCATCGACCAGTACATCCAGCAGGCCCTGCCGGCCACCGGCGTCCCCGCGCTCGGACTCGCCTCCCTGGTGTGCGTGCTGTACCTCTTCCCGAAGGCCGCCCGCTCGGCCCGGGGCGCGGACCGATCCGCCGGGAGCTGACCCGCCCCGGACCGACCTGCTCCGTTCGGCCTGCCCCTCAGCGTCATCGGTTGGCAAACCCTGGGGAATAACCTTTTCCGGTCGGCCCGTTACCGGGCATCCGAGCGGGTTGCTTCGGGTAGTCATGTCGGTACACCGCCGCTTTCGCTTCAGGGCGGTCACGTCAGGTGGTCCGGCCTCCAGTCCGGACACCAGCCTGTCGACGGCGTTCCTGACTCCGCCGAGTCCCGTCCCATACTCCGCACCCAGCGGTGACGGGGGCGACGTCGACACAACGAGGCCCGGGTGAGCCGTATCCGGGCCTCGTTTCACGTACCCGTCCCCGTGCTCGGATACCGCCCCGAGAAGTGTCGAGGGAGTTCCGGGGAAGGACCCGGAAATCGGTCACACCACAATCCCCTCGCATTGGTGAGGTGTCGGGCACTAACCTGGGCGCACCCATGGAAACCAGGGGCCGCCCGGGGCGGAGGAAAGGTGGACGGCACCGTTTCCGAAGTCCTCGTGCGCCCGTCAGTGAAAGCATGAGGTCTCTACGTGCCCACCGGCAAGGTCAAGTGGTACGACGGCGACAAGGGTTTCGGCTTTCTCACCCGGGACGACGGAGGTGAGGTCTTCGTGCACTCCACCTCCCTGCCGTCCGGAACCACCTCTCTCAATCCCGGCCAACGGGTCGAGTTCGGCGTGGCCGAAGGGCGTAAGGGCACCCAGGCGCTCCAGGTCAAGATCCTGGACACACAGCACTCGGTGGCCAAGGCGCGGCGCAAGAAGCCCGACGAGATGGTGCTCATCACGGAGGACCTCATCAAACTCCTGGAGAACGTCTCCAACGGCTACCGGCGCGGCCGCCACCCGGACAAGCGTGAATCGTCCAGGGTTGCCGCCGTGCTGCGCGCGGTGGCTGACGACCTGGAGGCCTGACCCCCGGCCAGACAGACTCCCTGAGGCCGTGGCGGCCGTGCCGACGCCCGCCACGGCCTTTCTCCAGCCCCGGACCCCGTTCTTCCGCGCCCTGCCTGTTCTCATCCCTTTGACACGCCAGGGCGGACTGTGGTGACAGGTCGGCCGAAAAAACGTGTGTGCGCACTGACCGAACCCCCGAAAACGCGGCTGGCGGGCCCTCGTGCCGTGGGCATCCGTCCTCCGCGCGAGCGCAAGACTCCCTCTAGAGGGTGTATCGGGCGAACCTTGACCCGCGTTATGGTCAAATCGGTGCCCGCGATCAGTGAGAATGGGGGACGTGAGCCCTTCTCGACGTTCTCCTGTACCGGACAAGGCATGTATCGACGCGGTGGATCTGGCCCGCTCGGTGGCGGCGGAGGTCGGGCGACCCGATTGGGTCGGTGAGCACCTCACCGCCCAGGTCGAGGACACACGCCTGGTCACCCACTACTTCGACTGCCTGGACCCCTCCTACCCGGGATGGACCTACGCGGTCACCGTCGTCCGCGCCTCGCGCGCCAAGGACGTCACCGTCAACGAGGTCGTCCTGCTTCCCGGCGAGGGCGCCCTGACCGCTCCCGAGTGGGTGCCCTGGAAGGAACGACTCCGCCCGGGCGACGTCGGTGTGGGGGACCTGCTGCCCACCGAGGAGGACGACGAACGTCTCGTCCCCGGTTACGCGCAGGTGCCCGACAGCGAACTCGACGCCGAGGGCATGGACAAGCAGATGGTGTGGGAGCTGGGACTCGGCCGCCGCCAGGTCCTCTCCGAGGTCGGCCGCGAGCAGGCCGCGGAGCGCTGGTACAACGGCGAGGCCGGGCCGAAGAGCCCGATTGCCACGGCGGCTCCGGCACGTTGCACCACCTGCGGTTTCCTGACCCCGCTCGCCGGTGAACTGCGCCAGATGTTCGGCGTGTGCACCAACGAGTTCGCCCCCGACGACGGCAAGGTCGTGTCACTCGACCACGGCTGCGGAGCCCACTCCGAGGTCCGCCGCCCCACCCCGCAGAACGAGCCGGTCGCACCGGTCGTCGACGAGCTGGGGTACGACCACATCGTCTTCGACGACACCGCGGAACTGGAGCTGGTCTCCAGCGACTCCTGACCACCACAGGTCAATCGGGCCGATCCACCCGAAGAACGGACCCCGTCGCGATCGCGGCGGGGTCTTTTCCATCCGTACGCTTGCCGTTCACCCGCGGGCCCGCGCGTGCGCGCCACGCGAAGCCACCCGCGCTTGAACAGCCCTGGCCGTCGGCTAGGGTCGACCTACTATCACGCTCGCCCTTGCCGAGCCCGCGCGTGTTCCGAGAACACGTGCCGGGCTGATCGGACCGCGCTCCCAGCGCAGGAGGAGACCACCATGGCCGAGCCGGTGACCGCTTCGGTGGCCGACCCTTTCAACACCGCCGAACTGCGCCGACGTGTGCTTTCGGCGTGGGCCGACGCGCCTGCTCGGTTCCGGGAGGACGCCAACGCCGAAGAGGACTTCGCGCTGGGCGGCTACCGCGACCGGGTGGTGGTCGAACTCGCGCAGAACGCGGCCGACGCTGCGCGCCGCGCGGGTGTCCCCGGACGCCTGCTCCTGGCACTGGACGGCGACCGCCTCACCGCCGCCAACACCGGTGCCCTGCTGACCCCGCAGGGTGTGGAGTCCCTCGCCACCCTGCGGGCCTCCACCAAGCGCGACGACCACGGTTCGGCGGGCCGGTTCGGGGTTGGGTTCTCCGCCGTGGTGGCGCTCAGTGACGACGTCACCGTGGATTCGGGCGGCGCCGCGGTGCACTTCTCCGTTGAACGCGCCCGGGCCGTGGTTACCGACCTGCTCGACGCCAACGGCACCCACACCGACCTCGCTGACGAAGTGGGCCGCCGCGCCGGGCAGGTGCCGATGCTGCGCCTGCCCTTCCCGGCCGACGTCGTGCCGGAGCCTCTCCGGGTCGAGGGCGGCACCGGCGACGACACAGGTGAGACCAGTCACTACGACACCGTGGTCACGCTGGCCCTGCGCGACGACCAGGCCCGGGAGCGGGTCCGGGAACTGCTGGACCGCACCGGGGAGGCCCTCCTCCTCGCCCTGGACGGCCTCGTCGAGGTGCGCGTGGTGGTCGACAGTCGGGAACGGACCCTCATCCGCGAACCCGGGGACGAGGCCGCCGGGATCGATCTGGTCACCGCCCAGCACGACGCCGACGGCACTCGGGTCACGCCCTGGCGTGTCCTGAGCCGCTCCGGCGAGTTCGACCCGAACCTGCTCGCGGACCGCCCCACCGAGGAGCGCGACCGCGCCGCGTGGTCACTGACCTGGGCCGCGCCCGTCGACCCCGACGGTGGTGTGGCCGCGCTGCCCGCCGACGTCGAGAACGTCGTGCACGCACCCACCCCCACCGACACCGAACTCGACCTGCCCGCGGTTCTCATCGGCACGTTCCCGCTGGGCTCGGACCGGCGCGCCGTCCAGCCGGGCGGCGCCACCGACCTCCTGCTCATGGAGGCCGCCGGCGCCTACTGCGCGCTCCTGCGCCGCTTCGAGCCCAGGGCCGCCCTCGACCTGGTGCCCGCCACCCGGGTGGGCGGCGGCGCCGTGGACGCGGTCTTCCGGGCACGGGTCGCCGAACCCCTGTTGGACACCGCGTTCCTGGTCACCGCGGCCGGGCACCCGGTCGCCCCGCGTGACGCCGTCCTGCTGGACACCGGCGGGGCGAGCGGCGCCGCCGACCTCGTCGACCTGCTCGCCGAACTCGTCCCGCCGCTGCTGCCCGGCTCCTGGAGCCCTCGGCACCCGGCGCTGGCCTCGCTGCGCGTGCGCCGCCTGGGCCTGGCCGACCTCGCCGATCTGCTCGGCGACACCCAACGCCCGCCGGAGTGGTGGGAGGCCCTCTACGCGGCCCTGGGCAGCGCCGGAAACGGTGGCGCCGACCTCGACGAACTCGGCTCGCTGCCGGTCCCGCTGGCCGACGGCCGCCTGGTCCGGGGCCCGCGCTCACTGCTGCTGCCCACCGAGGACTGGGCGAAGGTCGCCGACGCCGAGGGCAACCGGCTCGACCCGGCCGTCCTGGCCACTCTGGGCGTGCGCCTGGTGCACCCCGATGCCGCCCACCCGTTGCTGCTGCGTCTGGGCGCCGTGGAGGCCGGAGCCGCCACGGTCCTGGCCGACCCCAACACCGAGGCCGCCGTCCGAGAGTCCCTGGACGCCGAGGATCCCGAACCCGTCGCCGAGGCCGTCCTGGACCTGGTCGCCGCCTCCGGCACCACGGTCGAGGACGCGCCCTGGCTGTCCGAGCTGGCCCTGCGTGACGACGAGGACGGCTACTCGATCGCCGCCGAACTCCTCGTTCCCGGTGCGCCCCTGGCTGACCTGCTGGTGGACGACGCGCCGTTCGGCACCGTTCATGACGACCTCGTTCACCGCCACGGCACCGACGCCCTGCGCGCCGTGGGCGCCCTGTGGGGGCTGACCGTGGTCCGTGCGGAGGAGACCGCGCTCGGTGAGGATCTTGCCGACGTCTTCGACGGCGCCGCGGGCGAGGACGGCCTCGACGGCCTGGAGGACTGGGCCGACGAGGTCCTCGAACGCGTCGGCGACCCCGAACTCCCGCCTGTGGTACCCGAGCTGGTGTGCGTCGCCGACCTCGACTACATCGCCGACGACGCCTGGCCGCAGGCCCTGGCGATGCTCTCCCGGGGGTCGCTGCGCGAGGCCGTCACCGAACCTGCCCGGCTGCTGATGCCGGACGGCCGTGTCGTCGACGCTCCCTCCTACACCGCCTGGTGGCTGCGTACCCGGGCGCTCCTGGACGGGCGCGCCCCGGTCGAGCTGCGCACCGCCGACGCCGAACCCGCGCTCCTCGGCCTCTACGACGAGGTGCCCGCCGACGTCGACCCCGAGTTCGCCCGGGCCCTGGGCGTGCGCACCGGCCTGGCCGACCTGATCGCCGACCCCGACGGCCCGGACGACCTGCTGAACCGGCTCGCCGACCCGGCCCGGCACGTGGGGCGCACCGCTCTGCGCCGCCTGTGGACGGCCCTGGCCGGGGTGGACGCCGACCTCGTCACCCCGCCCTCCCTGGTGCGCGCGGTCCAGGGCGGGTCGATCGTGGTGGCCGACGCCGAGGACGCCGTGGTGGTGGACTCCCCGGACCTGCTGCCCCTGGTCGCGGACCGGCCGCTGGTCCTGGCCGACGCCGCCTCCGCCGAACGGCTCGCTGACGTGCTGGACCTGGACCTTGCCTCGGAGAGTGTCACCGGCAAGGTGGGCTCAGCCGGCCAGATCCGCGCAGTGCCCGACGAGGCGGCGCTCTTCCTCGCCGGTGACCGGGAGCCGGACCGCACCTACCTGCACCACCAGAAGCTCACTGTGGACGGTGTGGAGGTGGAGTGGTACACCGGCGACGGCACGGTGCATGCCTCGGGGACGGAAGGGCTGGCCCGGGCGCTGTGCTGGCGGGCCGGTCAGTGGTCCCGCCGCCACCTGCTCGCCGCGGTGCTCAGGGACCCGTCCGCCGCCGCACACCTGTTCGCCGAGGCCGACCTGGAGTAGTTCAGCGGGTGGCCGCGGCCAGGCGGGGGCCCAGGCCCTGTTCCGGTTCGTCCCACTCGGTGACCTCCAGCGGGTCGCCCACGCACACGGTGCCGGGGACGGTCACCGCGAACTTCGAGCAGAACGCCACCCCGCCGTCGTCCGCGCGGCGGTACCCGGCCAGGGAGCGCAGCGGTTCGGGGCCGCGCTTCTCTCCGCTGACCTGGTCGACGGTGGTGACCGCGCACCGGATGCACACCTTCGCGTAACCCAGCTCTGCGGTGCCCAGACGGGCCCTGCGCACCCGGTCCTCGGTGTGCGCCTCGGGCCAGCCGGAGACCACGATGTTGGGCCGGAACCGGTCCATCGGAACGGCCTCACCGCCGCTGGCGAGGATGCGCTCGTTGAGCAGGTCGAGGGAGGACAGCGAGCCCACCACCGCGGCGTGCCCGTCGGCGAAACCGGCGGTACCGGGGGTCAGCCCACCGGTCTCGCGCCGGTGGTCCTCGGGGACCCGAACGAGTCGGCTGGCCTGCCCGAACACCTCGGTGAGCCATCCGGCGGCCTCGTCGCCCTGGTCCACTCCCACCAGCGGCTGCTTGTGCACGGCCACGTCCAGACGGCGGCCCTCGGGGTCCACGTCCACCTTGACCGGAGCGAAGCCCTCGGTGCTCAGCACCAGCCGGGTGCCGTCGGCGTCGAGTTCGGGCACGATCCGCGCCATTCGCGGGTCCCTGCGCTGGCTGCGGAAGTCACCGGAGTCGTCGACCACCATGAACGAGCGGTCGTGGGTGATCCCGGCGGGGGTGAGTTCGGCGGTGCGCAGGGGAATCCCGGCGCATCCCTTGACGGGGTGGACGACGAGCGCGGCCACACGGGCGGTCGGAGTAGGGCTCATACCGAAAACGCTACCGGCCCCGCTCGGGAGGAAACCGAACCGGCTGCCCGGACGTCTGTGAAGTGAGTCCGTCCCCTGACCGAACAGGACCCCACATGCGTACTGCCCACGCCGTTGTCCCCGCCGCCCTTACCGCCCTGCTGTTCGCGGGCTGCTCCGGACCGTCCGACGCACCCGTGGAGGAGACCGCCGACAGCCCTGCTGGGGGCCTTGAAGCGGTGGAGACCGAGGAGAACCCGGCGGAGACCGGTGCCGGGGAACCCGAGGAGGAGATCACTGAGTGGGTCTTCGCCGCTGGCGATCAGATCACCGTCGAACTCACCCTGTACAGCGAGGCGGACGGTGGACGTTCCACTCCGGTGTACTCGGGTTACCGGCCCACCGTTGAGTTTGACCACCTGGGCCAGTCCGTTGCCTGCTCCGTCCAGCTTCCCGCCGACGTCAGCCCCTTCGAGCCCGGGGAGACACACCTGGTGGGCCTGGAGTGCGCCGAGGAGGTCACCGTGCATGTCGACGATCCGGGCTTCGTCCTGATCGAGGGCGGTAAGGAGAACGGCGAGGGCGAGGCCGTCTTCACTGACATGTAGTCGCGGCCTCACCCTTGGGAGTCATGGGGTGGGAGTGGCTGGCTTCACACTCATAACTGTACCTTCTGGAAGGTACAGTTACTCCTATGCGACCTAGTTCGAGAACCCTCATCCTCGACGCCGCGGTCCGGGTGACCGAGCGTGCGGGCATCACCGCGCTGACCATGGACTCCGCCGCCGAGGAGGCCGGGCTGACCAAGGGCGGCCTGCTCTACCACTTCCGCACCCGCGAGGACATGATCCTGGCGATCCAGCGGCACCTCGTCGACGGATGGGAGGCCCGTCTGGTCGCCGAGCTCGGCAAACCCTGGGCGGAGGCCACTCCCCTGGAGCGGGGCGCCGCCTACGTGAACCTCACGATGCGTGAGGAGGCCCGGCAGGCCGACCTCGCCTTCATGGTCGAGGCGGAGTCCAACCCCGAGCTGGCCCGGATCTGGGACGAGCTGATGGAGCGCTGGGTGCCCACTCCGCACTCGCTCGACCCCCGGCGGCTGGACCTGTTCCTCGCACGGCTGGCCGCCGACGGGCTCTGGATGTTCCGGGCCACCCCCGGCAACGCGCTCTCCGAAGAGGTCGAAGAGGGCCTGCGGGCGCGCGTGGCCGAACTGCTCGCCGCCGACCCCGAAACGCCTGCCCCCGAGGAGAAGCGCGCGTGAGCGACATGACCGAAACCGGGGTTCAGCCGGTCTCCAGAACCAGACGCTGGCTCGTCTTGGCCGCCGTCTCGGCCGGGCTGCTGCTGATCTCGGTGGACATGACCATCCTGTACACCGCGCTGCCCACCCTGAGCGCCGAACTCCAGGCCAGCCCATCCGAACGGCTCTGGATCATCAACGCCTACCCCCTGGTGATGGCGGGTCTGCTGCTGGGCGCCGGAACGCTCGGCGACCGGGTCGGGCACAAACGGATGTACCTGATCGGGCTCGTACTGTTCGGCACGGCCTCGCTGGTGGCCGCGTACTCCCTGACCCCCGCCATGCTGATCGCCGGACGCGCCTTCCTGGCGGTGGGCGCGGCCGCGATGATGCCCGCCACGCTGTCACTGATCCGCATCACCTTCGTGGACGAGCGCGAACGCGGGATCGCCATCGGGGTCTGGGGCACCATGGCGATGGTCGGCGCCGCGATCGGGCCGATCGTCGGTGGAGCACTGTTGGAGTTCTTCTGGTGGGGTTCGGTCTTCCTGGTGAACGTGCCGATCGTGCTGGTGGCACTGGTGCTGGCCGCCGTGGTCGCTCCCGGAGGCTCGGGCAGCTCCGAGCGCCCCTGGGACTTCTTGGCCTCGGTACAGGTCATGGCCGGTCTGGTGGGTGTGGTCTACGCGATCAAGGAGGTCACCGGCCCGGAGCCGTCCGTGCTAGCCGTGGTGGTGTCCCTGGTGGTGGCGGTCGCGGGTTTGTGGAGTTTCGTCCGGCGCCAGCGCGGTCAGGCCTACCCGCTGATCGACTTCACGCTCTTCCGTGACCCGCACATCCTCATCGGTGTGCTCGCGGCGGGGATGGCCATGTTCGCGCTCGCGGGCGTGCAGTTGGTGCTGACCCAGCGCCTGCAGCTGGTGCTGGGCTTCACCCCGTTCCAGTCCGGCCTGACCGTCGCGGCGATGGCTCTGGGCGCCCTGCCCGTGGGCGTGACCGTCGGTGCGCTGCTGTACCGCCTGGGCGCCCGGCCGGTGATCGTGACCGGGCTGCTCGCGACAGCCTTGGGCACCGTGGGCGTGCTGCTGTCCACCTCGGCCCCGCTGGTCTGGACGGTCGTGGGTCTGCTGGTGGTCGGTGCGGGCACCGGCGCGTCGATGACGGCCGCCTCCGCGGCGATCGTGGGCAACGCCCCCGCGCACCGGGCGGGCATGGCCGCCTCAGTGGAGGAGGTGTCCTACGAGCTGGGCAGCCTGACCGGCGTCGCGATCCTGGGCAGTCTGATGGCCGCCGTCTACGCCCGAACCGTCTCCCTGCCCCCGCAGGCGCCTCCGGCGGCCGCCGAGGGGATGGACGAGGCCCTCCGGGCGTCGGAGGGCCTGGATCCCGCCGACGCCGACGCGCTGCTGGGCGCAGCCGTCCAGGCCTTCGACAACGGCTACCAGGTCACCCTGGTCATCGCCGCCGCGGTTCTGTTCGCGTCAGCCGCGTTCGGCTTCCTCCACAAGCGGGGCCAGGACTCCGGGGCTGCGGCCTAGGGCTTGTTCCGTGGATGCTTTCGGCAGGCTCGGCGCTTGCGCCGATCGACGCGAGCGGCCTCCAGGCAATCTCTCGCAAGACGATGAGCGAAGGTCAGCCTGGGTTTGGCTGTCCGAGTGAAATCGGCGCAGCGAGAGGCAGCCTGGTGGTCGCGAGCCCGGAATGATCCGCGGAACACGCCCTAGCCCCGCAGGCCCGCGGGGCCGCGGTTCAGGGCTCCGGGTCCGGTCAGCGCGCCACGCGGAAGAAACCCTCGGAGATCAGGGTGCGCAGCGCCTCCGGGGTGCGTTCGCGAATCATGGCCGGGTCCTCGCCCATGAGCTCGGCGATGGCGTCCAGCAGCGGACCCACCGGCATGGTGCCGTCGCAGACGCTGGCCAGGGCCGACTCCACGGTGCCGATACGGGCCACGCGGCGCAGGCCCTCGCGCTGGCGCAGCACGATCTTCTCCGGGTCGGGTGCGCCGGGCACGGCCACGCGCTCCTCGACCACGTTCGGCGCCAGGGCCACGTGCGCGGAAAGCAGCGCGGCGTCGGTGAGCCGGTGCGCGGTCATCGCCCCGTCCACCACCTCCGGCAGGTACGGGCCGACCGGCTGCTGGACGTCGTGCCGCAGCTCCTCCACCTTCACGGTGGCGTCCTGGGCGACGTCGTTGCGCAGGCTGATCCAGCCGAAGCCGATGCCCTTGATGCCCTCGCGGTCGAAGTAGTCCAGCCAGGCGTCGTAGCGCCGGGTGTACTCGGGGGTGCCCTGCTCGCAGGAGTCGCGCAGCCACAGCTCCACGTACTCGGCGGGGTCCTGGACGTCGCGCTGCACAACCCAGCCGGAGCAGCCGGTTCCGGTGATCCAGCCGCCGACCCGGTCCTGCCAGTCGTCGCCGTCGGTGTGCGTCCAGTTGGCGAGGAACTGCCCCCAACCGCCCTCGGTGAGGTAGGTGGGCGCCTGCCGGACCAGTTCGGCGCAGACGGTGTCGCCGGGCAGGTCGGACTCGCGGTAGGTGAAGCGGGCCGCCTCGGGGGTGATCACGAACGGCGGGTTCGACACGATCAGGTCGAAGCGCTCGCCCTTGACCGGTTCGAACAACGAGCCCTGGGCGAGGCGCGCGTCCGTGATCCCGGACAGCGCCAGGCTGATCCCGGCCAGGTGCACCGCGCGCGGATTGAGGTCGGTGGCGACCACCTCGCGGGCCCGGGAGGCCAGGTGCAGGGCCTGCACCCCGCAGCCCGTACCGAGGTCCAGGGCGCGCTCGAAGGGGCCATCGACGATCAGCCGGGAGAGGTTGGCGGATGCGCCGCCCGCGCCGACCACGTGATCGGCGCGCGGGACGTCCCCGCGGCCGGGGTGCACCTTGGGGTCGGAGACGACGAAGCCGGGGCGGTCGTCCTCCAGTTCCCAGGGGCCGAGGTGGACGAGGGCGCGCACGAGGGGGCCGTCGGGCCCCTCCTCGACGGTGACCAGTCCGGCCTCGGCGAGGTCGTCGACGGGAAGGATGGAACGGGCCGCCCGCGCCGGGATGGGGGTCTGGAGCCACCACAGGCGTAGGAGCAGTCCGAGGCGTTCCTCCCCGCCCGTGGCGCGGAGTGCGGGCACGAGCTGCTCGCGGGCCAGGGCTTTGGCGGCGGCGTCGCCGAGGCGGTCGCGGACACCGGACACCGTGTAGTCGGCGTCGATCAGGATGCCGCGGAGGCGGTCGGCGAGTCCGCGCGGGAATTCTGTCTCAGACACCCGCCCATTATCGGTCAGGTGACGAGGTGCCCCGGTGGGCTGGTGCCCCAGCTCAGGGGGTTTCGGGTTCGCGGGGGTGGGAGTCGGCGGCCCGTTCGGCCGCGCGATCGGCCGCCTCGTCGCGTTTGCGGAACAGGTAGGGGATGTAGAGGAAGCCGAAGACGCCGAGGGCGATCCCGGTCACACACACGCCGATCCACCAGCGTTCCGAGGCGGGCAGGCCGTCCCCCATGACGAGGAGCACGACGAGCGCGATCGCCCACGCGACCGTGCCGATGGCGGCCGGGACTCGGTAGTCGCTCTCGTGGACTTCGGGGTCTGGCTGGCGAGGTTTGCGCACGGTTCCAGGCTATCCGCTGCTCTGGCAGGGGAGAGGAGGACACCTTCAGGCCCGTGGCCTGGGGGAAGACGAGTTGGTCACATCCAGCAGGTCAATCATCCGACCATATGGTGTTTTCTATGAAACAGATGTGAAACACGTGGCTCGTGTTGTATGAAGATGCAACTAATCTGGCGCAGAATCCTTGTTGTCCGGTAACACGACCAGGTCAGGCTGACGACGTGAACGCATCAACTCCATCCCCCACTGAGTCCAGAGAGCCCAAGGGCTCCATGGACCGCTTCTTCAAGATCTCCGAGCGCGGCTCGACCTTCGGTACCGAGGTCCGCGGCGGCATGGCGACCTTCTTCGCCATGGCGTACATCGTCGTCCTCAACCCGCTGATCATCGGCACCGCCGAAGACGTCAACGGTGAGACGCTGGGCATCCCCGGCGTCGCCGCGATGACGGCCCTGGTCGCCGCCATCTCCTGTGTGATCATGGGTATGGTCAGCCGCTATCCGTTCGCCATCGCGGCGGGCATGGGTCTGAATGCCGTCATCGCCTACGGCATCGCCCCCTTCATGCCCTGGGCTGACGTCTTCCTGCTGGTCATCATCGAGGGCCTCCTGCTCCTCATCCTCGTGCTGACCGGTTTCCGTACCGCGGTCTTCTCCGCGATCCCACCCGGCCTCAAGATCGCGATCGCGGTCGGTGTGGGTCTCTTCCTCGCCTTCATCGGTCTGGTCAACGCCGGTTTCGTGCAGGCCGGTGAAGGTACCCCGGTCCAGCTCGGCGACGGCGGCCTCAACGGCTGGCCCATCCTGATCTTCGTCATCGGCCTGCTCCTGAGCATCGCCCTGTACGTGCGCAACGTTCGTGGCGCGCTGCTCATCGGCATCGTGGTCACCACGGTCATCGCCATCGTCGTCGAAGCGGTCCTCGGCGACGGTGAAGGCGGCCTCGGCTGGGGCCTGACCGTCCCCACCCTGCCCACCAGCGTGGGCGACCTCGTCGCGGTGCCGGACGTCTCCCTCTTGGGGCTCTTCGCCGAGGGTGGCCTTTCGGGACGCTTCTCCGACATCGGTGCGGCCACTCTCGTGATGTTGATCTTCACCCTGCTGCTGGCCGACTTCTTCGACACGATGGGCACCATGGTGGGTGTCGCCCAGCAGGCCGGCCTGGCGGACGAGGACGGCAACATCGAGGGCAGCCGAGAGGTCCTGACCGCCGACGCCATCGGCACCCTGCTCGGTGGTGCGGGTTCGGCCTCGGTGGCCACCGTCTACGCCGAGTCCGCCGCGGGTGTCGGTGAGGGTGCCCGGACGGGTATCGCCCCGATCGTCACCGGTGCGATGTTCCTGATCGCGACGCTTTTCACGCCGCTGGTCACCCTGGTGCCCTTCGAGGCCGCCACCCCGGTGCTGGTCATCGTCGGCTTCATGATGATGACCCAGGTCACCAACATCAACTTCAAGGACCCGGCGATCGGCATCGGTTCCTTCCTGGCGATCATCATGATGCCCTTCACCTACTCGATCGCCAACGGCATCGGCTTCGGTCTGCTGGCCTTCGCCTTCGTCATGCTGGTCACGGGTCGGGGCCGCCAGGTGCACCCGCTCCTGTGGCTCATCTCGGTGGTCTTCCTGATCCACTTCGCCGAGGCGCCGATCTACGCGCTGATCGGCTGATTCCTCCCTGATGCGGGGACGTGCTCCGGCACGGACCCCGTTACGGGGAATGCACGGCACGGTGAACGGCGTTGACTCAGATGATGAGTCAACGCCGTTTACTTATGTGTCCCCGAAACCACGTCCCGGTGGCTGCTTCCGTCCTTCCCCGGCCCGCTGTCGCCACGGGGAGGGACTGATGCGCCGTGTCGCGATGTTCCGTTCCCTGTCCGTGCGCAACTACCGGATCTACGCGCTCGGTCAGCTGATCTCCAACCCCGGCACCTGGATGCAGCGCATTGCCCAGGACTGGCTGGTTCTTCAACTCAGCGGTGGCAGCGGCATCGCCCTGGGGATGACCACCGCGCTGCAGTTCCTGCCGATGCTCTTCTTCGGGCTCTGGGGCGGCGCCATGGTGGACCGTTTCGACAAGCGCAAGCTGCTGATCCTCACCCAGGCCAGCATGGGCGTGCTCGCCGTCGGTCTGGGAGTCCTGGCCGTGCTCGGCGCCGCCGAGGTCTGGCACGTGTACGTGTTCGCCTTCGGCCTCGGCATGATCACCGTGCTGGACAACCCGGGGCGCCAGGCCTTCGTCCCGGAGATGGTCGACCGGGACCTGCTGCCCAACGCCATCGCCCTGAACAGCGCCAGCTTCCAGCTCGGCCGGGTCACCGGGCCCGCCGTCGCCGGTGTGCTCATCGGTCTGATCGGCAGCGGTCCGGTGTTCATGATCAACGGGCTCTCGTTCGCCTTCACGATCGTCGCGCTGCTGATGATCCGCACAGCCGACCTCAACCCCACCGAACGCCTGCCGCGCGGCAAGGGACAGATCCGCGAGGGCCTGCGTTACATCGGGGGCAGACGCGACCTCGTTCTGTTGCTGGTGCTGGCTGGCTCGGTGCAGTTCTTCGGCGCCAACGGGCAGACTCAGATCGCGCTCATGGTCAACAACGTGTTCGAGACTGGTGCCGAGTCCTTCGGGGTGGCCGCCGCGGCGCTCGCGGTGGGTGCGCTGGTCGGCGCCTTGCTGGCCGCACGGCGCGAACACCCGCGGCTGAAGCTGGTGCTCATCGGCTCGATGGGCTTCGGTGTCGCCCAGCTCGTGGCGGGGCTGATGCCGAGCTATGTGGCCTTCGTGCTGGTCCTCGTCCCGATGGGCGTGCTCTTCATGACCTTCGTGACCACGCTCAACGCCACCTTCCAGATGAGCGTCGACCCGCAGATGCGGGGTCGGGTGATGAGCATGTTCCTGCTGGTCTTCATGGGCGTGGCCCCGATCGGCGCCCCCGTGGTGGGCCTGATCGCGGACGTCTTCGGCCCGCAGGCCAGCCTGTTCACCGGTGGTGCGGTGACCATCGTGGTGGTCAGCGTGCTCTCCGTGCTGCTGATGCGCACCAAGGGGGTCGCGGTGCGCGACCTGCTGCCCCGAAGATGGCGCGGACCCGAGCCTGAACGGACGGGTTCGCAGTCTGGGCAGCGGGTTTCAGGCAGTGACCACCCGGGTGACCATGGAGACGGAGCTGACCGCGAGCAGCACCAGCACGGTGCGGCGGAACAGCTCGGCGTCCAGCCTGCGGAAGAGGCGCTCACCGGCGAAGGTCCCGAGCACCAGCGCCGAGGTACCGAGCAGCAGCAGGGCGCCGACTTGCGGGGTTAGCTGACCCCCGAAGCCGAACCCCACCAGGTCCTGGATAACGGAGGAAGGATGGTCCCATGAGTCTGTTCCTCGCGCTGTGGCCTTCCGGCCAGGCCCGCGACCAACTCGCCCGGGCTGTGCGCGCGGCCCGCCCCTCGGCCCCGGAGCTGCGCTGGACCCCTGCGCAGGAGTGGCATCTGACCCTGGTCTTCCTGGGAGCGGCGGGGGAGAAGCCCTCCGAACTCTCCGCCGCACTGGAGCGGGCCCTGGTGGGACGGCCCGCCCTGGACCTGGCCCTCGACGACTGGGACACCTTTCCACAGCGGCCACCGGGGCTCCGGTCTTCCGAAGGCAACGGCCCCGGACAGCGGTCCTCCCGGGGCGAGGTCCCCAAGCGTCGAACCTCCCGAGGCAACGGCCCCGAACATCGGGCCTCGGTGGTGTGGGTCGGGGTGCGCGGGGAGGGACTCCGCGAGCTTGCGGGCTCCCTGGCCGAGGCCGCACGCGCCGCGAGGGTGCCCGTCCCGTCACGCCCCTTCGTGCCGCACATCACCCTCGCCCGGGCCAGGCCGTCCAGGGACGTCACCGACACCCTGCGCCTACTCGGCCCAGCGCCCACCGCGGGCTGGCGGGCCGACCGGATCCACCTGGTGGAGAGCCGCCCGGCAGGGCCGGACCGCTACCGGACCGTTCGGACCTGGGGACTACCCTGGGGGAGCGAATCCCAACGAGACCCGGAGCGGGGCACGTCATGAGCATGCTCACCAACAACCGCAAGCAGCGCTGGCTGCTGCCAGTGGTGCTCGGTTCGATCATGCTCATCGTGGTCCTGGGCGCCGTCTTCGGCTGAGTCCGGGCCGCTCGCCCGACCTCTTGCGGGCCGTCCGTCCCGCCGCCTTCGTACTGAGTCCCGCCGCGCCCGCTTGACCTTGACACCGGTGTCAGGGTTCTAGTTTGCGGCCATGCCCACTCACACGCTCCGTTCCGGCTGGCTGGTCTGCCTGGTCCTGATCGCCTTCGCGGTCGGCACCGACGACCTCGTCATCGCCGGGCTCCTGCCGGTCATCGCCCACGACCTCAACGTCAGCGTCGCCGCCGCCGGGCAGCTCGTCACCGTCTTCTCCCTCACCTACGCGGTGGCCGCCCCGCCGCTGGCTGTGGCCACTGCCCGGGCGCCCCGCCGAACCCTCCTCCTCGGCGGGCTCGCGCTGTTCGCCCTCGCCAACCTGATCACCGCCCTCGCGCCCACCTACACCGTCCTGATGGCGATGCGCGTGGTCGCCGCGCTGATCGCCGCCGTGCTCACCCCGGCCGCCTTCGCCATGGCGGCCCGGCTCGCTTCGCCCGACCGCACTGGGCGGGCCGTGGGCGCCGTCGCGGCCGGACTGACCATCGCCCTGTTCCTCGGGGTGCCGATCGGCGCGCTCCTGGGCTCCGCCTTCGGCTGGCGCTCGGCCTTCGTGGCTGTGGCCCTGCTGACCTGCGCCGTCCTGGTCGCCTCGGCCCTGCGCCTGCCCCAGCTGTCCGGGGCGCCGGAGGTCGGGGTCCGCCAGCAGCTGCGCCAGCTGGGCCGACCGGCCGTCCTGATGTGCGTCACCGGTACCGTCGCGGGCGCCACCTGCGGTTTCATGACCTACACCTACATCGCGCCTATCGCCGGGGACCTCACCGGCGCGGGCGGACCCGCCCTGGCCCCGCTGATCGCGGTGGTGGGGGTGGCCGGGGCCGTGGGCACCCTGCTGTGCGGACGCGCCACCGACCGCTGGGGCGCGGACCGGGTCCTGCTCGCCACCTTCGCCGGGATGGTCGCGACCAGCCTGGCCACGGCCGCCCTCGGTTCCCTGGGCGGCGCGGCCTCGGTGTGGGCCCTGGGCGGTGTGCTCGCGTTGTGGGGGTTCGCGGCCTGGGGGTTCGCCGCTCCGATGAGCACCCGCCTGCTCCGCCTGGCCGGGGACGCGGGCACCGAGGCCCTCGCGCTGAACACCGGCGGGCTGTACGTGGGGACGGCGGTGGCGGGCGCCGCGGGAGGTGCGGTCGTCGCCGGCTACGGGGGCGCGGGCGTTCCGGTGGCCGCCACCCTGGTCGGCCTGGCCGCTCTCGCGTTCATGGCGCTCTCCGTCCGCTGGTTCCCCGCCGTAGCCCCGGAAACCGGCAGGGTTCAGGCCGGCGCCGCCTGAGTGAGGGTACGTAAGGTGGGGCACAGGTGTCCACGGTCGGGACGGAGACGCACATGCGCATCGGGGAACTTGCCGAACGCACGGGGGCCAGCACGCGCTCCCTGCGGTACTACGAACAGCGCGGTCTGCTCACCTCCGAACGCGCCGCCAACGGGTACCGCGAGTACGGTCCCGAGGCGGTGGAGAGGGTGCGCAACATCCGCCTCCTCCTGGAATCCGGTCTGACCTCGGAGGACATCCAGGAACTGCGGGCCTGCCTGGAGCTCGACCTGGTCCGCGAACCCGAGTGCGCCGAGGCCGTCGCCCTCTACGAGCAGCGGCTCCAGGCGGTTCGGGAACGCATCGACGCGCTCACCGCCACCGCGCGGCGCCTCGAACACCACCTGGCGGACCCTCCCCTCCGAGAGGGTGTCGAGGTGTAACGGCTGTGGGGGCCGACGGTCACTCTTTCGGCTCACCCGTACCGCGCAGCGCTCGCGACGCCGGGTAGTTCGAGGCCGATAGCCCCGGCCGGCCGGACGGACGGCGGCTCCGGCTCAGGCGGCCGCCGAAGCCAGGGTGACCGCGTGCTCCACGAGCGCGGCGTTGTCATGGGCCTCCGTGCCGTCGGGCAGGCGCATGGTGTCCTCCAGCCCGATCCGGATGTCCAGCCCCTCCTCCAGCGCCTGGGACAGCATCGGCCAGGCCGTCGCGTCCGCGCCGTGCAACATGCGGGCAACAGCGACCTTGCCCCGGTCCAACACGGTCATGATCGCCGCCGTGTTGCGCTGGGCGTCCTCCACCGCGACCTGGGTCGGCTCCACCAGTACCGCCGCCACCCGCACCTTGGTGGCGACCAGGATGCGGGCCGCGTCCACCGTCCACACCCCCGCCTCCACCGCGACCCGGCGGTCGCCCAGCAGATGGATCAGGTCCACCGAACCCGCCTCGTGCAGGTTCACCGACACCGAGTCGGGTAAGGACGGGGACGCCCATCTCTGCACCAGGTCGTAGCGCCGCCAGGGGTCGGACTCCGCCGACAGCGACGTGGTCAGCGACACCGGCACGTCGGGGCCGTCCGCGCGCATCCGTTCCATCAGCGCTGCCACCGCCTGCGGTTCCAGGGACTCCGCGCCTCCGGCGTCGCGCGGATGGATGTGGACGGCGGTGGCGCCCGCGGCCACCACGGCATGGGCGTCGGTGACGAGTTGGTCGACGGACACGGGCAGGGCGGGGTGCGCACCCGGACGGCGATCACCGTTGAGACAGGCGACGATCCTCATGGGGTCTCTCCTTACGGCGCTCTGTAAGCCGAATGTGCCCGCTCGCACCCGGGTGCAAGCCCCCGGGCGCTCCCCCTGGCAGGATGGCGGACATGAGAAGACCTCTGGCCCTCGCCGCGGCCGTCCTGTTTGCCCTCTTTCCAGCGGTACCCGCCACGGCCGCTCCCATGGACCCCGAAGACGGTACGGGGGGACGCAACTACCCGCGCGGGGGCGAGGGGCCCGAGGGGTCGGAGATCGTCTTCAACTTCCAGGACGAGCGGATCGCGGAATCCAGCGGTCTGGCCCCCTCACTGCGGCACGAGGGCGTGTGGTGGACGCACAACGACAGCGGCGACTTCGCCGCCGAGGTGTACGCGGTGAACGAGGAGGGGGAGACGGTCGCGACGGTCGCCCTGAACGTGGAACTGAGGGATTGGGAGGCGATCAGCGTCGCCCAGGGGCCCGAAGGCGAACCGGCCGTGTTCGTGGGTGACATCGGCGACAACTTCGGCGGTAGCTGGCCCAACATCCGGGTCTACCACTTCACCGAACCCGAGATCCTCAGCGACATGGTCCTGGACCCGGCGGTGCTCACCTTCACCTACGAGGACGGCGGACGTGACGCCGAGGGTCTGATGATCGACCCTCGTGATGGGCGCCTGTACGTGGTGTCTAAGGAGTTCGCGGGCAGTGTGTACGCCGCCCCGGAGAACCTTGATCCGGTCGGCGAGAACGTCCTGAGCCGGGTCGACTCCGCGCCGCTGTTCGCCACGGACGCCGCGTTCAGCCCGGACGGCACCCGCTACGCCATCCGCACCTACTGGGGTGTGACCATCTACGACTCCACCGACGGCGTTCCGGGCAGCTCGGTGGGCTCCTTCGACCTGCCGGAGATGGAACAGGGCGAGTCGGTGGCCTTCACCTCGGACGGCACCGCGCTGATGGCCGGGACCGAGGGCATCAATTCCCCGGTCTGGCGGGTCCCCCTGGAAGGGGAACAGCTCCCCGGCATCGCCGCCGATGCCGACGCCGAGGACGTCGACGCCTCCCCGGTGGCGGACTCTGAAGAGGCCGGGGACGACGAGGGCGGTTCTTCGGGCGCCACCCCGCTGATCCTCGGCGGTGTCGCGGTCGCCGCCGCCCTGATCGGCGGCATCGTCCTCCTGGTCCGCCGCACCTGACCGAGGGGCGGAGGGCACGGTCCCGCTGGCCGGACCTCCTATGCAGAAAAGTCTGCATCGACTATCCGGCCGTTGTCCAGAATCGGCTGGTGATGCTGTGGAGTGCACTGTAGTGTGATCCGCGTTGTCGGGATCATCGAGTAGCCACGGGCCAGTCCGTCTTTCGGCGAAGGGACCACACGGTGGAGATCACCTGGGAGCAGGTACTTGCATGGCGGTTGCAACGACAGTTCGTCGTCCCCCGCGGTGACGCGACCGCGAGCGAGATCATCGGTCGGCTTTGCGGGGTACAGGCGCAGGTGGCCTCGTCGGCCGAATCGGCGGTAGGCAATCGACAGAACAACCCTCTGCCCGGCCAGATCGACAGCGCCCTCAATGACCGCTCCATCGTCAAGACGTGGTCGATGCGCGGCACCCTGCACCTGGTCAGGTCCGAAGAGGCGGCCTCCTACCTGTCCTTGCTCGCCTCGGGCCGTACGTGGGAGAAGCCCTCATGGCAGCGGGAGTTCGGCGCTACACCCCAGCAGATCGAGGACCTGGCGGACGCAGTCTCCGACATCCTGTACGAACGCGTCCTCACCCGGGCGCAGATGGTCGCCCACCTCGTCGGCGACGCACGGTTCGCGGGCATGGAGCAGCAGTTGAAGTCCGGTTGGGGCACCCTGCTCAAGCCGCTGGCCTGGAAGGGCGTGCTGTGCCACGGCCCGAAGCAGGGGGGCTCGACCACCTTCACCTCTCCGGCGAGCCTGCTGCCCGACTGGAAGGGCGTGCCGGAAGCGGACGACGCGGCGCCGAACGCCATCAGCGCCTACCTCGGCGCCCACGGCCCGGCGACCCCCGAGGCGTTCGACGCCTGGCTGTCCCGCAACAGTCTGCGCAAGACCGTTGTCCGCCGTTGGTTCAAGGAGATGGGCGATGCGCTCCGGGAGGTGGAGGTCGAGGGCCAGACCGCCTATGTCCTGGCCGAGCACGCCGACGAACTGGCCGACACGGAACCGGACGCCTCGGTCCGCCTCCTCGGCGGCTTCGACCAGTACATCCTGGGCCCTGGCACCAAGGACCAGCGGATCCTGCCCGCCGAGCACCGGGCGAAGGTGAGCAGGACCGCCGGCTGGATATCTCCCATCGTCCTCGTCGGGGGCCGGGTCGTGGGTGTGTGGGACAGCGCCGACGGAGTGTTGACGGTGAAGCTGTTCGAGGGAGCCACGGAGCCTGACACCGACGCCCTCGAAACCGAGGCCGATCGCGTCGCGCGTCTCGGATCCGAGGGGGACCTGGCCCTGCGCGTGGAGCGGTGAAGCCCCGGAATCCACCGCGCCGGTTCAGATCTCGGCCTCCGACAGGCGCGCCCCGGGTCGGGCGGCCGCCTGCTCCAGGATCCGTACCACCTCGTCGATGTGGTTCAGCCCGGTCCGCCGGTCCCATACCTCCGTGTTGAGTTCCAGCATCACCGAGACGTCGTTCGCGCGCAGCAGGGCGTGGAACGCCATGTCGTAGCGCGCGGTCCCGTGGGAGAGCATCTCGTAGGAGAACTGGCAGCCCGGCAGGTCGAGCGGTAGCCAGCTGTCGAGCTGGAGTTCACAGGCGATCTGGTAGATCGGGTGCACGCCGGGCGACCGCTCGGGGGCCACGGCCGCCACGATCTCCGCGAATGGCAGAGCCTGGTGTTCGTACGAGCGGAGCAGGGCCCGGCCCGTGCGGTCGACCAGTTCGGACAGGCTCGGATCGCCGGAGCAGTCCACCCGCAACGGAACGACGTTGAGGAAGCATCCGATGAGGAGTTCCGATCCCGGCAGGAACCGGTTCTCGGTGGGAATCCCCAGCACCAGTTCCGTCTGGCCGGTCAGCCGGTGCAGCATGGCGACGACCGCCGCGCAGAAGACGGTGAACCGGGTCGTGCGGTGCCGCCGGGCCAGAGCTGCGAACACTTCGAGCAGACCGGAGGACCTGTGGCCTTCCAAGAACTCTCCAGTGAACCCGGGCTGCTCCGGTCGCGGCCGGTCGGTCGGCACATCGAGGCGTGAGGGCGCGTTGACGAGCTCCCTGGTCCAGAAGCGGCGCAGCCTCTCCCCCTCCGGGCCCGTCAGCATCCTCTGCTCGGCCAGGGTGAACTCGGTGAAACCCAGCCTCAGCTCGGGCGGGGCCGGAGCGCGTCCCTCCACCCGGGCCCGGTAGAACTCTGACAGCTCCCTCATGAACACCGACATGGACACCTCGTCGGTCACCAGGTGGTGGAACAACAGGTGCAGTACGTGTCGCGACTCGGACAACCGGACCAGGCGGGAGCGCAGCAGGGGCGCGGTCGAGATATCGAATCCGCCGTGGGCGGTCTCGTCCTCCAGCAGCCGGTTGCGTTCGGCCCTCTCCGGATCCGGCAGTTCGCCCAGGTCGATGAGCGGGACGTCGTAGTCGTGCAGGGGAACGATGCGCTGAAACGGTTCCCCGTCCTGCTGGCCGAACTCGGCGCGCAGCCCCGGCTGGTGCCGCAGGACGTCGGCGACCGCCCCGCGCAGGGCGTCCCCGTCGAGCGGCCCGTCGATCCTGAGCATCAGCGGGATGGTGTGGGTCAGCGCACCGGGGTTGGCCTGTTCGGCCAGCCACAACTGGCGCTGTGAGGCCAGGAGCGGGATCGGTTTCCCCTCGTCGTCCAGGACCCCGGGTCGACCGGCCGGTGCCGGTCCCCCC
Organism: Nocardiopsis valliformis DSM 45023; assembly: GCF_000340985.1. Taxonomy (NCBI): domain Bacteria; kingdom Bacillati; phylum Actinomycetota; class Actinomycetes; order Streptosporangiales; family Nocardiopsidaceae; genus Nocardiopsis; species Nocardiopsis valliformis. The sequence continues at coordinate 82,298 of NZ_ANAZ01000024.1, read as the reverse complement.
TCCGCGGTGGCCGCCGAACCGGAGCCGGAGCCGGCACCGAAGTCGGCGCCGGACTCCACGAAGCTGAGCCATTCGTCCAGGCCGGGGTGGTCGTCCCGGATCCGGTCGGTCAGGAGGGCGGGGGTGGGATTCTCGAACAGGGTCCGGATCCCGACCTCGACCCCGAGGACGTCCTGCAGCTCGATGATGACCCGCGCGGCCACCATCGAATGGCCGCCGAGGACGAAGAAGTCGTCATCGCCCCCTACCTCGGGAGTCTCCAGCAGTTCGGCCCACAGTTCGCACATGAGACGGAGCAGCTGGTCGTCCGCCTCCTGCTCCGGCGCGGCGGCCTCCCGCTCGGGGGACCGGAGGAAGGGCGTTCCGGAGACGACCTCCAAGGATCCCTCAGGGCTCCATCGGGCGCGCAGCGAGCTGTCCTCGGAGTCCACGAGAAGTGTCCCGGGGGAGAAGGGAGAGGCCCCTGCGCCGCTGCCGGCGACATCTGCCCGAGCGCCGCCGACGTGGAGCAGGACCGGCCACGCGTGGGGCAGCCCGGTGATGTCAGCCGCGCCGAGCGCACCGTTCCCGAGCCGGAACAGGCGCACCGCCCGGCGACCGGGGGTCTGCCTCAGAAGCCCGATCTCCTCAGCGGTCACCGGACCGTCGACGACCACGACACGGAAGCCTTCGTTCTCCGCGTACGCGGAGAACTCCCCGGCCGGTACCACCGCGACGGTGGCCGTTTCCTCGGCCTGCCCGGCGGCGGACAGGTGTGCCCCGGCAGCGCCGACCGCGTCCTCGACCGCTTCGGCCTCGCTGAACGCGGTGTCCAACAGGACCGTGTCGGAGGTGGCGAGACCGAGGGCGGTGGCCAGGTCGGGCCGGGGCGCGGTCCGGTTCGCGGGGCCGCCGAGGGGGAGTTGCGAGAGCCGGAGCCCCGGCTCGGCCAGCCAGGCCGCCAGTAGCCGGTCGTAGTCCCGGACGAGCGCGTCGATCCCGGCCGCCGTGTGGATCGCGGTGTCGTATTCGACCCAGAGTGTCACCGAGTCCGGGGTGGCCTCCACCTCCACGATGGTGTCGAACCGTCCTCGGTCCCGTCCGGCTTCGACCGGTTCGGTGGGCAGTCCGCCGAAGGAGAGGTCGCCGAGGGCGTCCACCTTGGGCAGGAAAAGGTGCTGGATCAGGGGCGTGCGGCCTGGTTCGCGGCGGGGGGAGACGCGTTCGATGACGCGTCCCAAGGGCAGGCGCTCGTGTTCCAGGGCGTCCGTCACTACTCGTCCGCACCGGGTGATCAGCGTCGCCGCGTCGGGGTCGCCGCCGGTGCGCAACCGCAGGGCGACGGTGTTGGACAGCTGTCCGACCAGTCGTTCCAGCTGGGGGGTCGACCGGTTCGAGGTGAGGACTCCCAGCAGGAAGTCATCGGCTTCCGTGGACAGGGACACCAGGGCCGCGAACGCCGCGAGCGAGACGGTGTAGGGGGTGGCGTTGTGCGCCCGGGCGAGGTCGAGCAGGGCACCGCCGTCGGTCTCGGCGAGGACGTGTCTGCGCCTCGTACCCCGGTCCCCCTTGTAGGACGGCCGGGGCCGGTCCGGGCGAAGGTCGAGAGCGGTCGGCGCCCCTTCAAGCGTTCGCTCCCAGAACTCCCCGTCACTCTTCTCCGCCACGGGTAGGAGGGCGGTGCGCTCCCACTCGACGAAGTCGCCGTACTGGAGCTCGGGTTCGGGCACGGGGGAGGGCTCTCCCCTGAGCGAGGCCAGGTAGTCCTGGTTCAGCTCCGCCAGGATGAGACGCACCGCAGTCGCGTCCGCGACCAGGTGGTGCACGGCGAGCGCCAGCACACAGCTGTCGGCCAGCTCCATTACCAGGAAGCGCAGGAGTGGACCCCTGCCGAGGTCCACTCCTGCGTTGGCGAAGTCGTGAAGGGTCGCACGCGCCCGCTCCGCATCGGTGCCGTCCGGCTCGGAGGTCAGATCCGTCCAGGTCAGGGGTGCGTCGACCGGGGCCGGGGGCACGTGCATCGCGGGCCCCTCCCGACCGTCCGCCATGACGACGCGCAGGATCTCGTGCCGCCCCAGCAGTCGGAGTACCGCGTGTTCCAGCGCGGGTCGGTCGAGGTGGCCCCCGATTTTCAGAGCCGCGCATTCAGTCTGGGCCAGGGACCTGCCCCGACTGCTGTCCGGGGTCCAGAAGTGCTCTTGGATGACTGCCAGAGGAATGTAGTATCTTGAGTCGAACACGAGAGAATTCTATATGCGGGCAGCGCTGGTTTCGAGAGGCCACATCGTGGATTTTCGAGCCGGATCTCCTTTATCTCAGGGGGTTTCGGTCATGTCGAGCGGATCAATTCGTGACTTCTGCTAGTCGTCCCCAGTGGATACTGCTAGTGTCGCTTGCGTCAATTTTGTAGTGTCTTGATCCAGTGTTGCGGAACGGAACTGATCTGCCCATGAACGACGAGACCGGGGCCGGAACCCCCCCCGATCAGACCCAGAGGAAGCGGACGGTACTCGTTCGCAACCGAGACTTCCTCATGCTCTGGTCCGGCGAGTCCGTGAGCTCCCTGGGGAGCCAGATCGGCGTCATCGTGCTCCCGTCGCTGGCGGTGCTCTACTTCGGTCAGAGCGCCCTCGGAGTCGGCTTCCTCATCGCGCTGCAGTGGATCCCCTTCATGCTGCTGGCCCCGGTCGTCGGGGTGCTCACCGACAGGTTCCGGCGCAAGATCCTGATGCAGTTCGCGAACATCGCGCGCTTCGTGATCCTCTTCTCACTGCCCGTGGCAGCGCTCACGGACCAGTTGACGATGACCCACCTATACGTGGCGGCGCTGCTCAAGGGCGTCTTCGACGTCGTCTTCCAGCTCTCCTACCAGGCATTCCTGCCCTTCCTGCTGGACCGGGACGACCTCACCGACGGGAACGCCAAGACTCAGCTCAGCCGATCGCTGGCGCTCATCCTGGGCAGGTCCGTCGGCGGTGGTCTCGTGAGCGCCTTGGGGCCGGTGCGCGCCATGGCCGTCAACGGTCTGGGATACCTGGTGTCCAGCCTGGCCCTGCTCTTCGTCCGCAAGCCGGAGAACCCGCCCGAGCCGCCGGAGGGCGGCCTGCGCACCGTGCTGGTCGAACTCAAGGGCGGTGTGGCCCTCACCTTCGGCAACCGCCTGCTGAGGTACCTCACCCTGATGGCGACCTTCGGGAACATGGCGGTCTCGCTCTCCCTGGCGATGATCATCGTGTTCGCCTACGAGGACCTGGGGTTCAGCGGCGCCCAGGTCGGCCTCGCCCTGGGACTGGGCAGCGCCGCCGTCGTCATCGGCGCGCTGAGTTCGCAGTGGATCAACGAGCGCCTGGGGATGGGGAGGACGCTCATCTTCACGCACGTCGTGCTCGCGCTCGCCTTCGCGCTGATCCCCGTCGCCCTCCTCGGCGGTACCGGGTTCGCGTTCGCGGTCATCGTCGTGTCCCAGTGCCTCTCCTCGTTCACCACCCCGATCGCCAACGTCGGGATCATGACGATCATCCAGAAGACGACGCCGCCCGAGGCCATGGGCAGGGTGGGCGGTGTCGCCCTGCCCTTCGTCTGGGGTTCGAACGCCGTCGGCCCCCTGTTGGGAAGCGCCCTGGCCGTGGCCTTCGCCAACTGGGTGGCATTCGTCCTGGCGGCCGTGATGGCCCTGATCGCCGCGGTGTGGGTTCTGGTGGGCGCCGTGTACCGCGTCGTCGACGACGTCCCCGAGGAATCGAGGATCGTCCTGTAGCAGCCCCTCCCGGCTTCGTCCCCCGCATCGTCTCCTCACGAGGATCCAGTGCTCGCCCGAGGAAGGACCCGTACGATGGAACCGCAGAGCCCGACCGTCGAAGACCAAGACCAGGCCTCCTACCGTCCCCGTCCCACGGGGACGCTGCCCCAGCGAGTACGCGAACACGCCAGGACCGCGCCGGACCGGCTGGCGGTGCGCAGGGGCGGGGGCCACCTCACCTACGCCGAACTCGACGCCCGGGCCGACCGCCTCGCGCGCACCCTGATCAAGTCGGGTGTGCGCAGGGGGTCGGTAGTCGGAATCCACATCGAGAGGTCGATCGAGTGGGTCGTGGCCATGCTGGCCACGCTGCGCGCGGGCGGGGTCTGCCTGACCCTCGACCCGAGGTCGCCCGTGGTGCGGACCCTGCGGGCACTGAAGGTCGCCCGGCCGGTGGTCCTCCTCACGGACGCACCGGACCATCCGACGGTCGGCTCGACCCCCGCCTTGACGGTGCGGCTGGACGGCCCCTCCCCGGCGGACGACGAGAGCCAGGTGCCGTTCCCGGAGCTGGGAGAGGACGACCTCGCCTACGCGGTCCACACCTCCGGTTCGGAGGGGCGGCCCAAGATCGTCCTGGCCCAGCACCGGTGGCTCACCGTCGGCGCTGCGGGGGGCGCCCTCATCAACGGCACGAACGAGCGGGACCGGGGGTCGTGGCTGGGACCGGCGGGCGCCGGTATCGCCATCAACGAGGTGTGCGGCCTGCTGTGGATGGGCGCGGGTATCCACATCGCCGAACAGGATGTCCTCACCTCGCCGTCCGAGCTCCGGGACTGGCTGGTGGAGAACCGCATCACCCAGACCTTCGTCATCACCCCGGTCGGGGAGGTGCTCCAGGGCCTGGAGTGGCCGCAGGACAGCGAGTTGCGGCTGATGACCCTGGGCGGTGATCGGCTCAACCGGTGGGGCCCGCCCGACCTGCCGTTCGAGGTCGCGGTCTCCTACGGTTCGCTGGAGGCCTTCCAGGTGGCCAATTCGATCCACCCCTGGGACCGGCGCTGCACACCCGCGACCGCCACCGAGGAACTCCGCCGGATACCGCCTCCGGTGGGGAGGCCGTTGCCCGGGGTCCGAGTCCACGTTCTGGAGCACGACCTCGAAGCCACCCCGGGCGGCTCGATCGGACAGCTCTGGATCGAGTCGGACAGCCTCTCGCTGGGATACATGGCCGACCCGGCCCTGACCGCCGACCGTTTTCGGCCCAACCCCTTCGGCCCGCCCGGCAGCCGGCTGTACCGGTCCGGGGACGCGGGGCGCTTCCGAGCGGACGGAATCCTGGAGCACCACGGCCGTATCGACGGCATCGTCAAGGTGCGCGGCAACCGTGTGGAGCTCGCCGAGGTCGAATGGGTGCTCGGCGGACATCCGGGCGTGGAGCAGGTGTGCGTGGCCACCGCCCGTGGCCAGGACGGCCGGACGCAGTTGGTCGCCTGCGTCGTCGCCGAGGAGACCGGAGAGCAGGTCACTCCGATCGAACTCCGCTCCTACGCGGCGCACCGGCTCCAGGACTTCATGGTTCCGGTCGCGTACGTCCTGATGGACGGCCTGCCGCTGAACACCAACCACAAGATCGACCGGGGGGCGCTACCGCCCGAGGACTGGGAGCGGTGGCGCCCCGCCCGGCCCTACCGGGAACCCCGGGACGCCACCGAGAAGGCCCTGGCCGCGATCTACGCCGACCTGCTCGGAATCGAACAGGTCGGCTCTGACGACAGCTTCACGGAACTCGGAGGGGATTCCCTTCTGGCGACCCGGCTGCGTACGGCGATCGAGAGCGAGTTCGGGGTCGCGGTCGCGCTCAAGGACGTCATGGAGTCCCGTGCGCTCTCCGGCCTCGCCCACCGGGTGGCGGAACTGAAGGAGAAACACGGCGGCGCGCCGGAGCTGCCGCCGATCGTCCCCAGAAACCGTGGTTAGACCGCGAGAGGGAGATGGACAAGAGTGAGCCCCGCGAGCGAAGCGACCGTCAGTAGACTCACCGAGAACTTCGATTTCCACGATCCCGAGTACACGCCCGAGACAGCCGAGACCGTCAACAGACTGATCCGTGGGGGATCGGGGGTCGCCTACTCCTCGGCCCACGGGGGGATGTGGGTCCTTTCCCGGTACGAGCACGTCAGGGACGCGCTCAGGGATCACGCGACCTTCAGTTCCGCCGAGGGCGTGCACTTCCCCCGCGCGGCGGGACTGCCGAAGTTCTCACCCATCGACCACGATCCCCCGGAGCACGGGAAGATCCGCAACCTCATGGCACCGCCGGTCCGGCGTGAGGTGGTCCGGGAGCTGGAACCGGCCTTTCGCAAGCTTTCCGCCGACCTCGCGGGGAACGTCGTGGCTCGTGGGGGCGGAGACCTGGTCTCGGAGGTGTCCCGTCCCTTCGCCATCGGTACGCTCGCCCTGACCATCGGCCTCTCCCAGGAGGCCCAGGGCAGGGTGCGCGAACTGACCAAGACGATGTGGAAGTACATCGCCACGGACCCGGACGCGACCAGGTTCTGGCCCGCCTACCACGACCTGCTCTCCGAGGAGATCCGCAAGGCGAAGGAGGACGGTTCGGGCTCCTACCTGGCGTGGTTGGCCGGGGCCACCGTGGACGGGGAACCGATCCCCGACGACCTGCTCTACTCCATCATCGTCTCCTACTTCGTGGCCGGCCACGACAACACGATGAACGCCGTCAGCCGACTCCTGTGGCACCTGTCCGGTGACCGGGAACTCCAGAAAGAGCTGCGCGAACGTCCGGATCTGCGGCCCCTGGTGGCCGAGGAGAGCCTGCGCCGGTGGTGCCCGACGGACCGTTTCACGCGGGTCACCACGCGGGACGTCACCATCGAGGGGGTCACCATCCCGCAGGGCTCCAGGGTCGTGCTCCTGTTCGACTCCGCCAACCGCGATCCGGACAAGTTCCCGGAGCCGGAGGAGTTCAACCCGGAGCGCGGCAATTCCTACCAGCACCTGAGCTTCGGTCACGGCATCCACCACTGCATGGGGGCCCACCTGTCCAGGATGGAGTTCAGGACCATCCTCGACGAGTTCGCGCGTCAACCGTTCTTCCACCGGGCCGAGGAGTCCCGGCTGTCGTTCGAGAACGGACGCCACATCCTCTTCGACCGGATCCAGGTGGTATTCGAAGGCGGCGGGCCGGGGACGGCCGGATGAGTCCGGCGCCGAACACGGGAGAGGGGGGCGAAGGGGACCGGCTCCCCGACCTGGCCCCCCTCATGGGCATGGCCTCGGGCCTGTGGGTCTCCCAGACGCTCTCCGCCGCGGAGGAGATCGGACTGTTCACCTTCCTCTCGGAGGAGGGCGGAAGCAGCCTCGCCGCGCTCACACGCGGCCTGGGGGTGCCGGAGCGGCCCGCCGAAGTGCTCGTCACCGCCTGCGTGGCCCTGGGTCTGCTGCGGTGGGAGGACGATCGTGTGGTCAACACCGATCTGTCCGAGCACTACCTCGTCCGCGGCAGGGACTACTACATGGGCGACTACGTCCGTATGCTCCGGGAGTTCGTCTATCCGGGGTGGATGCGGATCGCTGACGCCGTCCGCAGCGATCGGCCGGTACGCGACGAGTCCGCTCCCGGCAAGGGGATCTTCGCGAAGGAGAACCGTCCGGAGTTCTTCTGGAAAGGGCTGCGGCCGCTGTCGTCGCTCACCGCCCGGGCCCTCGCGGAGGAGGTCGATCTGACCTCCACCGCATCCCTGCTCGACGTCGGCGGGGGCGGCGGCGCCTTCGCGGTGGAACTGTGCCGACGCAATCCCGGACTGTCGGTCACGGTCTACGACCTCCCCCACGTGTGCGAGCACACCCGGGAGTTCCTGCTGAGCACCGACCTCCGGGAGCGGGTGCGCGTCCACCCCGGGGACTTCTTCGCGGAGGAACTGCCCTCGGGGCACGACGCCATCCTTCTGTCGATGATCCTCCACGACTGGGATGAGACCACGGGCCGCAAACTCCTGGACACGTGCTTCCAGGCCCTGCCGCCGGACGGACTGGTCGTGGTGAGTGAACTGCTGGTCGACGACGACCGGTCGGGGCCGCTGGACGCGGCGCTCATGAGCATGAACATGCTGGTGGGAACCCCCGGCCGCAACTACACGACGGGGGAGTACCGGTCCTGGTTGACGGACGCGGGATTCGTCGGCACGGAGGTCGTCCCCTTCCACGGGCCGGGTGCCAACGGCGCGGTCCTGGCACGTAAGCCCTGAACGAGGAGGAGAGCCGTTGGGTACCAAGTGGCTGCTGCGCGAACCGTCGGACGAGGCGCCGTCCCGGCTCCTGTGCTTCCCCTACTCGGGGTGCGGAGCGTCGATGTTCCGGCAATGGCCCGAACGGCTGGGCAGGATGGAGGTACTTCCCCTCCAACTCCCCTGGCGGGAGAACCGGATGCGGGATCCGCACTACGGGACCTACGAACAGTTGGCCACCGACGCCGTCGAGGAAATCGGAAGGTATCTCGACCGCCCGTACGCGGTCTTCGGGCACTGCGGCGGCGCGCTGCCCGCCTTCGAGACGGTGCTGCGGATCGGGGAGCGGGGACTGCGCCCACCCGAACGCTGCTTCGTGTCCTCCCAGGTCGCGCCGCAGGACGGTCCGTACGGGCGCTTTCTCGGACTGGACTCCGGCGGGCTGCGCGGAGAGCTGCTCGGCCTTCTGTCGGCGCTGGGCTCCGACAACCCCTCACCCGAGCTGGTCGACCTGTTCCTGGAGGTCCTGGAGGCCGATCTGGAGGCGAACCGGCGGTACCGCAAGGAGGCTGCCGGAAGGGTTCCCTGTCCGGTGACGGCGATCGGGTGGAGCGACGACACCGAGGTGCCCTACGGCTTCATGGGCGGGTGGTCGGCCTGGGGCGAGACCGATTTCCCGGTGCTCAAGGGAACGCACTACACCTTCCTCGAAGCGCCCCGGGAGCTCCAGGAGCTTCTGGCGGCGTGACCGCGCGAAGACGGCTCCCTCCGCGGCGCACGCGCGTCGTGGAGGGAGGTCCGCCCGGTACCGGTCCTACCGCCGCCAGCCCGGCGCGGCCAGACGCCACAGCTGGGCCGGGGTTCCCATGCGCAGGCCCTCGACCGCCGCAAGGCGGTAGGCGGCCGCCGGGGTGGAGTGGCCGAGCATGCCCCGGACACCGTGCAGTTGCAGGCACTTGCGGGTGGCCAGCAGCGCGTGCTCCGCCGCAGTCGCCAGGAGGAGGGCGGTGTCGGCGGTGCGTGCCCGGCCGTTGTCGCACTGCCACGCGGTCTCATGGGCCAACAGGTCCCAGCCGTCACCCTCCCCCGATATCCGGGCGAGACCGTGCGCGACGGTCTGCAGTTCCACCAAGGGCTTGCCGTACTGGATCCGGGAGTTGACGTGTGCGCGTGCCTCGTCGACGGCGCGGCGGGCGAGCCCAAGCAGAAGGGCGGCCTGGCGCACCCTGGCGGAGTTCAGCGCGGTCTCCCACCGTTCGTCCACGCCCGACAGGGACAGGCCTTCCGCCGCTTCGAGCACCAGTCTCAGTTGGGGCAGTCCCATCCGGTCCGCGTCCCTGACCCGGCATTCGGGTCCCGCCGGGAACACCAGGTGCCATCCGGTCCCGCCGTCGGGCCGAGCCGTTCGGACCACAGCCGCGCCGATCTCCCCGACGGGCAGGCACTCGCTCACTCCGTGCAGTCGGCCCTCGGCATCCGCCCTGACCGAGGGCTCCGTGTGCACGCCGACGGTCACGGCGTGCCGGGTCCCCTTGACCAGGTCTGAAAGAAGGCTGTCCGGGACGTTGCGGGGGTCGAGCAGGTCCAGGGCGAGCACGGTCTCACGGTAGGCCCCGAGCGGTTCCAACGCGTAGCCCAGCCGGTCGTTCACCATGGTGTCGGCGCTCAGGCCGAGTTCGAGACCGCCGAACTCCTCCCGGATGCTCAGCCCGGGGACGCCGATCGCGGCCAGCTCGGCGTACGGCGCCCCGGTCCGGGTCAGTACGGTGTCCACGGCCTCGGCCAGTCGTTCCTGTATCGGGTCTATGCTCAGGTCCACGCTCTCTACCTCCTGGTCGGGACGCTGTCGAGGAGGCGGGCACCCGCCACGATGTCGAGCTGTACCTCCGAGGCGCCGCCCGAGACGGTCATGCCAGGGGCCTCCCGGAACGCGGCATCGAAGGTGTGCGGGGCGGGTTCGAGCGCGTCGGCCCCCAGAGTCTCCACCGCCCACCACGCGATGCCCTGGGCCGTTTCGCTGCAGTGCCACTTGGCCAGGGACGCCTGTGCGATGTCGACGCGATCCTCGGACAGTCCCTGGAGGACCCGACAGCACAGCAGTCGGCTCGCCCGCAGCCGGGCGCGGTGTCGGGCCAGGCCCGCCAGCTCGTCGGGCAGTGGTTCCCGGCCGTTCCGGGTGAGCTGTTCGGTGACCTGTTCCAGCCAGTGCCTGGCCCGGGCGTAGTAGTCGAGTCCGTTGCGCTCGGCCGTGAACATGCGCGTGATCAGCCCCCAGCCCCCGCCGACCTCGCCGAACACCGATTCCGCGCCGACTTTCACGTCCGTTAGACGCACGTCGTGGAACTGCTCGTCCGACAGGCTCGCGATGGGCCGGATCGAGACCCCGGGGTTGTCGAGCGGTACGAGGAACAGGGTGATGCTCTCGTAACGGTTGTCCTCTCCGCCGTCGCACACCGCGCACAGCGCCAGATCCGCGTAGGCGGTCTTGAGGTTGTACGTCTTGCGGCCGTTGAGGACCCAGGAACCGTCGTGGTCCCGCACCGCCCGCGTGGTGATCCCGGCCAGGTCGGAACCGTGATCGGGTTCGGTGAACAGAATGCACATGGTGAGTTCGCCGGACGCCAGCCTCGGTAGCAGTTCGCGCCTCTGTTCCTCGGTGCCCGCCTGGAGGATAAGGGAACCGACGATCTGGACCGAGATGTAGTACAGACTCTGCGGCACGCTGTACCTGACCATGTTCTCGAGCAGGACCATGGTGGCCGTCGGGTCGGCATCCAGGCCTCCGTACCGCCTCGGCCACGAGGGTGCGAGGAGGCCGGACCGGCCGAGGTGCCGGTAAAGGGGGTTGGGGTCGCCGTCCATACCGTCGGCTCGGCGGCTCACCTCGTCGATCAGATCTCTCGTCTCGGTGGAGCGGAGCGCGGTGACCAGCCTTCGCTCGAACTCCTCGGTTGACTCGGGGACACCGAAATCCATGCCAGCGAACCTCATCATTCCGTTTTTGTAGACTCTGATATAGAGTGTCGCTGACTCTGGGGTAATGCTACGTACTCTCTACAGTACATCAGTCACTCTTGCTTGAGGCAGAGGTTATGAGCCGACACAGTGGTCTTCTCCGCCGACTCCGACAGTTGCCCCGGGACCGCCGGGAAGAATTCCTCGCCCAGATCGGAGACGTCGCCCCCGGGGCCCGGTCGTCACCCCTGAGCCTGCGTCAGGAGCAGCTCTGGCTGTTCGACCGCGTGGCGCCGAGCGCCGCCGCCTACGGTCTGGGTTTCCGCTTCGAGCTGGCCGGGCCGCTCGACCCCGACGCCCTGGAGAAGGCGGTGGGCGATGCCGTCGAGCGCCACGTCGCGCTCCGGACCGTCTTCCCCCACGATTCGGACGAGGGCACCCAGATCGTCCGTCCGACCGAGCGGTTCCGGTTGCCCGTCGAAGAGGCGGACGACCTCGGCCCGGAGGAAGAGCTTCGGTACCACGCCTCGCTCGTCCGGGCCGAGCTGGACGGAGCGATCGACGTGGACCGGGGGCCGCTGGCCCGGTTCCGGCTCCTGCGCCACTCCGAGGAGCGGCACGTCCTCCTGCTGGCCACCCACTACCTGGTCATGGACCCGCCTTCGGTCAACGTCCTGCGTGCCGATCTCGCGACCGCCTACGAAGCCCGCGTCCAAGGCAGGGAAGCGGATTCCGGGGAACCGGCCGTGGGCCCGGGCGAGTTCGCGTCCTGGCAGAGGGAGTGGCTGGAAGGATCCGAAGCGGAGGCGGCCGTCGGTTTCTGGAGCCGGACGCTCGCCGGCTGGGAACCCACCGAACTGCCCCCGGACCTGCCCCGCCCCAAACTGCTCCAGCTGACCAGCGGTACGGTGTCGCGCCCCCTCCCCGAGGCGACGGCCGCGCACGTACGGGACCTGGCCGGCGAACTCGGGGTCTCCCCGGAGGACGTCTTCCTCGCGGCCTACTTCGCCCTGGTGGCCCGGTACACGTCCCTCAGCGACCTGATCATCGGTCTTCCCCGGGACGTGCCGGTGCCCTTTCCGCCGGGGGCGCTCGTCGCCGACCGCGGAAATCTGCTGCCGATCCGGGCCGAGGTGCATCCCGCCACGAGGTTCGTGAACCTGGTGCGATCGGTGGGCGAGTGGCGCACCGAAGCCGAAGCGCACGCGGGACTCCCCTTCAAGGCCATCCTCGACGGCCTGGGGATCGACCCGGATCCGGCGCGCCTCCCCCTGGTGCAACTCGGCTTCAGTACCCCGTACGGCGCAGGGGACCCGGTGACGGCCGCGGGTCTGCGCATCGGGGCTGAGAGGGTGGAGACCGGGGTCGGTGCTTTCGAGCTGGAACTGGAAGCCGACTGGGACGCGGCCGAGCCGCGCCTCGCCCTCCGTTACTCGACCTCGCTGTACCGCGAACGTACCGCCGAGCAACTCGTGGACCGCTACCTCCGACTGCTGGAAGGCGCGTGCGTCGATCCCCGGCAGCCGCTCTTCTCGCTCCCCTTCGCGGCCCCGCACGAACTCGACCAGGTGACGGACGTCTGGAACTCACCCATCGGCGCCTTCCCTGACGAGTCCGTCCCCGAGGTGTTCGCCGGAGTGGTCGCAGAGCACCGGCACCGGACCGCGGTGGTCTGGCGCGGAGGTCACCTGACGTACGGGGAGATCGACGCGTGGAGTGACCGGGTCGCCCGCGTACTCGTCCGGGAGGGCGTCGGTCCGGAGGACCTGGTTCCGGTCCTGGTCGAGCGCGGTCCCGAGCTGATCGCGGCAGTCCTGGGCGTGCTCAAGGCGGGTGGCGCCTACGTCCCCATCGACCTCACCCAGCCCTCGGAACGGGTGGGGGCCATCATCGAGGACTGCGGCGCGTCCCTGGGCCTGGTCTCGGAGGAGGCGCGCCACCTCGTGGGGGGACGCGTCCCGACGGTGGACATCGGCGACGCCCTCGCCGCGGAGCCGTCGGCCGCACCGGTCCGACCGATCTCCCCGGACCGCCTGGCCTACGCCATCTACACCTCCGGCTCGACCGGTCGACCCAAGGCCGTCCTGGTGGAGCACCGCAACGCCGTCAACTTCATCCGGACCGTGCGGGAGAAGTTCGCCCTCACCCCGGAGGACCGTGTCCTGCAGTTCGCGTCGCCCGGGTTCGACGTCTCGGTCTTCGAGATCTTCGGCTCGCTTCTTTCCGGGGCGCTCCTGCGCGTCGTCGACACCGAAGAGCGCGGGTCCATCGACGCCCTGCACGGGATTCTGGCCGACGAGGGCATCACCGTCATCGACCTGCCCCCCGCGATCATGGAACTCCTGTCCCCGGAGGACTATCCGGACCTGCGGGTGGCGTTCGTGGGCGGGGAGGCGTTCAGCGGGGCGCTGACCACCCGGTGGGCCCGGGGGCGGGACTTCTACAACGGCTACGGGCCGACCGAGACGACCGTCACGGTGGTGGCCAAGCGGTGCGAGGGCACGTGGACCGACTCACCACCCATCGGCCGGGCGATGGCCAACCACCGCGCCTACGTCCTCGACCCGGACCTGGGCCTACTACCCTCCGGAGCCGTGGGCGAACTGGCCGTCGCCGGCCTGGGGGTGGCACGCGGTTACCTGGGTAGGCCCGAACTGACCGCCGAGCGCTTCCGGCCCGACCCGCACGGCCCTCCGGGGAGCCGGATGTACGTGTCCGGTGACCTAGCCTCGTGGGACCAGAAAGGCGACCTGCGCTTCCTCGGACGTACCGATCGGCAGGTCAAGATCCGCGGGGTACGGATCGAACTGGGTGAGGTGGAGGCGGCGCTGGGCGCGGTCGAGGGCGTGGCCCGCGCGGTCGCCGACGTCGCCGTGGACCAGTACCGCGGAGCACTCCTGGTGGCCTACGTGGTGGCGCGGGACGGGGCCGATCTCCAGTTGGACGCGGTCAGGGCGGAACTGGGTACGCGGCTTCCGTCCGCGATGATCCCCGGCGTGATTGTCCCGCTGGCGGAGATTCCGCTGACCCGGAGCGGGAAGACCGACCGCCGCGCCCTTCCCGAGGTGGAGTTCTCCTCGGTCGAGGGCGTGGACGAGGGCGACGACGGCGGCACACCGACGGAGCGCACGGTGCGGTCGGAGGTGTTCGCCCCCCTGCTCGGGCGACGGATCGGAAACCACACCAACTTCTTCGCCCAAGGCGGCACCAGTCTCCAGGCGATTCGCATCTCCTCGCTGGTCAAGTCGGTGTTCGGGGTGGAGGTGCCCATCGCCGACTTCTTCTCCGCCCCGACCGTCAGCGGGCTCGCGTCCCTCGTCGAGAAGGCCCTGGAGCGGGAGCACCGGCGCAGGAATGCCGTCACGGAGGCCCTGGACCTCATCGAGGGGCGTACCGACGAGGAGATCGCGGAGCTGGCCGGAGTCCTCGACGGCGAGAACGGGGAGAGCGAATAGTGTTCGTAGCGGAGTCTCTCTGGGTTCGACGGTCCGTGCGCGACTCCCCCCGGACGAGACTGGTCTGCCTTCCGTTCGCGGGCGGCGGCGCCTCCGTGTTCCGACAGCTGCCCGGGCTGCTCCCGGACACGGTCGAGACGCTGGCGGTGCAACTGCCGGGGCGCGAGGACCGCTCACGTGAGGAACCCCCCGACGGACTGGAGCGTCTGGTGCGCGCGATCGCGATCGCGCTGCGCCCGTACCAGGACCTGCCGCTGACCTTCTACGGGCACTGCGCGGGCGGCCTGCTCGCCTACGAGGTCGCTTCGTACATGGGGCGGGAACACGGCGTGTGGCCGCGGCGACTGGTGGTGGGCGCCCAACCGGCGCCGAGCGCGCCCGTCCCGGGCGAACGACTGCACGAGTTGCCGGACCGGGAACTGGTCGAGGCGGTGGTCGCGCGCGGGGGACTGCCGGAGGCGGTGGCGCGCCAGAGTTCGCTCATCGAGTTCCTTCTCCCGCTGCTGCGCTCCGACTTCGCCCTGTGGGAGCGCTACGAACACCGGCCCCGCCCCCCGCTGCCGGTGCCGGTGACCGTCATCCTCGGCAGGGACGACCCCCTCGTGGGAAGGTCCGCGGTCCGGGGCTGGCGCGAGTACACGACCGCCGGTGTCACGGAGGAGTTCGTGGACGGGGGCCACTACTTCATCGACGGCCTCTCCAAGGAGTCCGCGCGGACCCTGGCGTTCGCTCTGCTGTCCGATTGAGTTGGGGAACCGATGAACGAGAGTGCTGAACTCGAAGGGGTCGCCCGTATCGCCGGTGCCGTCGACGGTGTCCGGGACGTGGCCGTGGTGGTGGACCGGCGGTTGCGTCAGGGCTGGGTCCCGGAATCGTCGACCGCCGCACCACCGCTGAACGGCACCGCGCTGTCGGGCGCCAGGAGTTCCCTCGTGGTCGGTGCCGCGCCGCCGTCGAGGCCGACGGCGGCGCGCACGGTGTCCGAGGCCCTGCTCACGGCGGCGCGCGAAGTGCCCGAACGCGGGACCGTCTACGTGCTCTCCGACGGCCGGACCGACAGGCAGACCTACGCGGAACTGCTGGACGAGGCCTCTCGGGCGCTCACCGGGCTCCGGGAGCTGGGACTCGACGAGGGTGATCCGGTAATCCTGCAGTGCGCCGACAACCGCACGTTCGTCACCGCGTTCTGGGCCTGCGTGCTCGGGGGGTTCGTTCCCACCGCGGTGGGGGCCGCCCCCGACTACACGACAGACAACGCGGTCGTGCGCAAGCTCCGGGCGGCCTGGGAACTGCTGGAGCGGCCCCTCGTCCTGACCGACACCTCGTTGCGCGGCCCGGTATCGGCGCTGGGGCCGCTGTGGGGCGCGGACGGGAAGCTGCGGGTGGCCTCCGTGGCGGAGGCCACGGCGGAGCGGCCCGCGGAGCCGTTCCCCGCCGGACCCGACGATCCGTTCGTCAACCTGTTGACGTCGGGGAGCACGGGCACCCCCAAGTGCGTGCACCACACCCACCGCACCGTGGTCGCCCGCACCCACGCCGCCATCGAGGCCAACGGTTTCACCGGGGACGACGTCTCCCTCAACTGGATGCCCCTCGACCACGTCGGCGGGATGGTCATGTCCAACGTCCGGGACACGTTCCTGGGGTGCGAGCACGTCAACGCGCCCACGGAGGCGGTGATCCGGCGTCCGCTGAACTGGCTGGACTGGGCCGAACGCTTCTCCGCCACCGCCACGTGGGCGCCGAACTTCGCATTCTCCCTGGTGAACAAGCACGCCGAGGAGATCGTGGCGGGGAGCTGGGACCTGTCCCGGCTGCGCAACATCTGCAACGCGGGGGAAGCCGTGGTAGCCCGGACCGCGTTCCGTTTCCTCGAACTGCTGATCCCGCACGGGCTCCCCCCGACCGCGATGGTGCCGTGCTGGGGGATGTCGGAGACCTCGTCGGGCGTCCTCTACTCGCGGATGGACGCGCGCGAACCGCGGGTGGGAACGCTTTCGGTGGACCCGCTGTCGCTCGACGGGCAGGTGCGGAAGGTGGAGCACGGCGCTCCGGGCGCGCTGACCCTCGTCGAGGTGGGGACCCCGGTGGCGGGGTTCTCCCTCCGGATCGTCGACGACCAGGGGCAGATCATCCCCGAAGGCAGGATCGGACGCCTGCAGGTGACCGGGGACACGATGCTGCGCGAATACCTGCGCAACCCCCAGGCGAACGCGGACTCCTTCGTCGGCGGCGGCTGGTTCGACACCGGTGACCTGGGTCTGTTGCACGAGGGGCGGCTGACGCTGACCGGACGACGCAAACACATGATCATCGCCAACGGGGCCAACCACCCGGCCCAGGAGTTGGAGGCGGTGGTGGAGCAGGTGCCGGGCGTGCGCCCCGCCTGCTCGGCGGTGTGCGCGATCCACGACGAGGAGGTCGGCACGGACGCCGTCCTCGTGTTCTTCGTCCCGACGGAGGAGTCCGCGGCCGACCTGGACCGCACCGTCGCCGCGGTTCGGGAGGCGCTCGCCCGCGACCTGTCGCTCATGGCGAAGTTCATCGTGCCGGTCACCGGGGAGGAGTTCCCGCGCGCCCCCGGCGGAAAGGTACAGCGCGAGCGGTTGCTGGACATGTTCCGGGAGGGACGGTTCGAACACCGCTCCCACGACGGGGTGAGCGCGAGTGGCCGGCGGACGGAGTACCCCGCCCTGGAACAGGTCCCGGTACCGGTGGATGAGGTCCCCGTCGGTGAACCTGACGACGCGTGGACAGTGGTGTACGCGCCGGCCTCCGCGACCTGGCCGAGTGCGCTGGGCGGTGCTGTCGGCCTCATTCTCCCCGGTACGGCCGACGACGGACCCGCCGCGGACGCCGTGCGCGTTGACCCCCTGGACCCCGCCCAGCACGAGCGGGCACTCTCCGAACTCGCCGCTCGACGGGGAACGCCCCGTCGTGTGGTCTACGCCTGGGAGACCGGGCCGGAGGCCGCCGGGGACGAGGACGCCCCCGCCCGTTTCCTCGCGGCGTTCTCCGCAGTCGCCCGCGCGGCCCCGGACACCGAGCTCACGGTGCTGACCCAGGGGGCGGTGGGCGTCCGACCCGATGACCTCGTGGTCCCGGCCCGCGCGGCGCTGACCGCTCTGGCGCGTACCGCCGAGACCGAGGGGGCGCTGTCGAAGGTCGCACTGGTGGACGCACCGGTCGGCGCCGCCGACAGCCAACTCGCCGACCTCGCCCGGAGCCGCTACGACGCGGACGTCACCGGGTTCCGGGACGGGACCGGGTACACCACCGGACTGAGGGCGGTCGAGCCGACGGGGGCCCGCGACGTCTCGGCCGCGTTCCTCCCGCCCGGCGGTACCGCTCTGGTGACCGGAGGCCTCGGCGGGCTGGGCCGGAGCGTTACTGAGCACCTGCTGGTGACCTGCGGCGCGCGCGTCCTCATCGTCGGGCGGACCACGGAAGAGCGGCTCTCCGGTCCCGCCCGGGAGGTCCTGGCCGGGCTCCGGGACCTCGGGGAGGTACGCTACAGCCCCTTGGACGTGGCGGACGCCGACGCGCTCTCCGCAGCGGTGGCCGATGCCGAACGCGACTGGGGGCGCACGCTCGACCTTGTCGCCCACCTCGCCGGAACCCCGGTCTCACCCCAGTGGGACCGGTTGTCCTCCCACGAACTCACCCGTGAGAGCCCGGGCTGGCTCGACAGTATGCTCCGCCCCAAACTCGGGGGCGGCGCGGCGATCGAGGCCCTCCTGGGGCGGCGCCCGGAGACGGCCGTGGTCCTCTTTTCCTCGGTGAACGGCCTCATGGGCGGCAGCGGCTTCGGGGCCTACTCCGCGGCGAACGCCGCACTCGACGCGTACGCCCACCGCTGGTCCGCCGACGGACGCCCCGTGCGCTGCCTCGCGTGGAGCATGTGGTCGGGGCCCGGGATGAACGAGGGCAACCCGCTCGTCGCCGCCGCCCTGCGCAGGGGGTTGCGCAGCATCGACCCGGCCGAGGGCGTCTCAGCACTGCTGGAGGCCCTGAACCAGGACGCGTCCTTCCTGGTGGTCGGGGCGGACATCGACAACCCGGCGATCAAGTCCTGGCTGGCCCCCGACCAGTTCGGCGGGGGGAGCGTGGTCCTCGCGGTCGTCGCTGAGGAGGGTGCGGACCAGGAGCGGACGCGCAGGGAGGTCTCCGGCGCCCTCTCCCGGGCCGGGGTCCTTGCCCAGATCACGATGCGCCCCAAAATCGTCCGCGACGCCGCGGGCCGGGTGGACGAGGTGGCCGTGCTCTCCTCCAGGAGCGGGCCGGGAGTCGTCGGCACCGCGCCGGTCGGAGCCGGGGAGACCCTGGTCGCAGAGGGTGTGGGCAGAGTGCTGGGCCTGGACCGGGTCGGCCGGGACGATTCGTTCTTCGTCCTGGGCTTCGATTCGGTCCGGGCGGTCCAGCTCGCCGAGGAGATCGGCGGCCGGCTCGGTAACGAGGTGGCCGTCGGGTTGCTGTACGAGCACCCGACGGTCCGTGAGCTGGCAGCCGCCCTCGACCGGGGTTGAGGGTCCGCGGGCGCGGATCGCCCCGGCTCAGGGGGTGATCCGCACCCGCCTTTCACGCAGCCACTCGTAGTGCGGCAGGTGGTAGCGGTAGTAGCCGCCCAGCACCGGGTGCGCCTCGACGTTCTCCCCGGGCCCGCGGGGATCGGGAAGCCGGACCCCGCTGCTCTCCGCGACGTCGGTGTGCCACCTCGAGGTCCGCTGCCACTGCGGGAGCAGCGCGGGCCTCCACTTCATCGCCTCGGGCCGGAAGTCGAGCCCGACCCGCTCGCAGTAGGCCCGGACGGTCGCCTCGGGGTACCTCACCAGGTCCTCCGAGTCCAGGACCGCTGGCTCCCCTCCGTACTTCTCCACCGCCTCGAAGATCTCCCGGGTCCGGGCGAAACCGACCTCGTCCCGTTCCAGCTCGGGGTTGAGGCGGTGGTGGGAGGCGATCGCCTCGCGGGGGTCCCGGATCAGGAAGGCGTGCGACGCCGAGCGCAGGAAGTCCCCGGCCTCCAACAGCCCGGGGTAGCGGAAGTCGGTGGTGTCCTTGACGAACACCGTGGTCCGTTCGGAGAGCGCCGACAGGCGGTCCATGAGGGTCTGTTCGTCCGCGCACCGGACACCGTCCACCTCGGCGGCCCCGAAGTCCTTGAGGTGGGAGAACGGTTCGTGCAGGGTCGTGAGGTCACCGCGCTCGTGCATGATCCGGAGGAAGACCGTGGACCGGCAGCGCGGAGGGCTCCACAGGATGAGGAGTGAGGGGCGCCCCCCGTTCCCGGTGCGGTTCACGGCGTCCCGCCCGCATTCGCCACTCGTGCGGCCGCACGGCGGACGGCCCCGGTGATCTCGTCCGAGTGCTCCCTGAGGAAGAAGTGGTCCCCCGACAGCGTGAACTGTTCGAAGTCCGCGCTCGTCTCCTTGCCCCAGCCGGTCATCTCCTCGGGGGCCACCTCGGGGTCCTCGTCGCCGCACCAGGCAAGGATCGGGCACGACAACGGGGCGCCCGGACGGTACCGGTAGCGCTCGATCAGGGAGAAGTCGGAACGCATCATCGGCAGCAGCAGATCCACCAGTTCGTCGTTGCCGAGGATCTCCTCGTCGGCGGCGCCGTAATCGCGCAGCATCCGGAGGAAGTCGGAACGGGACAGGTCGCTCACCCGGCGGCGGGGCCTGATCAGCCGTGGGGAGGGGCGCCCGCTCACGAAGAGGAACCCGGGCGGCTCGCCGGTTCCCTGGAGCCTCCGGGCGACCTCGAACGCGAGGATCGCACCCATACTGTGCCCGAACAGCAGCGGTGCAGTGGGCTCGGCCCTGATCGCCGACGCGATCTCGTCGGCCGCGGTGCCGATGTCGGGCACCGGCGGCTCGGTCATGCGGGGGCCCCGTGCGGGCAGTTGGACCGGGACGAGTTCGACCGAGCCGCCTAGCCTCCCGGCCCAGTCGGCGTAGAAGTTCGCCGTCCCCCCGGCGAAGGGAAGGCAGTACAGGCTCTGCCGGGCGTTCCTGGACCGGAACCGCTGGTCGAACCACGCGGCGCGGCCCGTGTCGTACTCCCTCATCGGACCTCCTCGGTATCGGGCGTCAGGGCGTCCTTTCGCCGGACGAACCGGACCGGCATGCTCTTGTAGCCGGCGATGAAGTTGGATGCCAGATGCCGGACCTCTCCGACCTGCTCGACGGAGTCGAACAGCTCCAGCAGTTCGTCGAGCAGCAGGCGCAGCGCCATGTTGGCCAGTCCGGCACCGATGCAGTAGTGCGGGCCGACCCCGAAGGCCACGTGCCGGTTCGGCCTCCTGGTCACGTCGAACCGGAAGGGATCGTCGAAGACGCGCTCGTCCCGGTTGGCCGACCCCAGCCATACGCTCACCGGTTCGTCCGGGCCGATCCGTTCGCCGCCCAGGTTCACCTCTCGGGTCGTGTAGCGCATGAAGTGACTGGCGGGAGAGGACCAGCGCAGCACCTCCTGCACGCAACCCGCCCGCAGGGAGGGATCGTCCCGGACCGCGCGGAACTGTTCGGGGTGCTCGCCCATCATGGCGATCATCGTGCACACCGCGTGGGGCGTGGTGACGTTCGCGCCGAGCAGGAGGGCGTAGCAGTTCAGTATGAGCTGCCGCTCGTCGAGCGGCCCCTCGTCGAGGTCCATGGAGCGCAGGATGCCGATGAGGTCGGTCCCCGCGTCCGAGGGGGAGCGTCGGGAGACCTCGTCACGGAAGAAGGAGAACAGCTCGTGGTGCGCCTGCCGGACGGTCGCCCGGGGCGACCCGTTGGAGTAGTCGGGGTCGTCGTAGGCGATCGTCATCGTGGTGAGTTCAGACATCCGCGCCCAGTTCTCCTCGGGCAGGCCCATGATCGAACCCGTGAAGGCCATCGGGAACATCAGCGCGGCCTGTGCCAGATCGAAGGGTTCCTCGTTCAGGGCGGGGCTCAGCAGCGACCGGACGATCCCGCGGACGCGGTCCTCGTGGTCGGCGACGGCGCGCGGGGTCAGGGCCCGGTTCAGCGGCTCGCGGAGCTGGCGGTGCCGCGGCGGGTCGGTGTCCGGCATCATGTCGTCGGAGGCGATGTCGGGCATGCTCAGGTCCACGATGCACAGCATGGTCCCGCGGCGGGAGGAGAACGAGCGGTGGTCTTTGAGGACCCGGGTCACGTCCTCGTGCCGGGTGACCACCCAGAACGGTTCGCGTCCGTCGCCGGGGTCGCAGAGGTGGACAGGCCGTTCCTCACGCAGTCTGGCCCAGAGGGCGTGGGGGTCGGCGGAGGCGTAGTAGGCGGAGTCCAGCAAGTTGACGCCCTCGAACTCCACTGGTTCGAAAGGCGGGCGGGAGAGCAGCACCTCAGGCTCCTTCGTCTGTCGGCTCGGTGATCCGCCGGTTCAGTTCACGCGTGAGTTCGGTCACTCCGGTGGCCATGTAGAAATTTCTGACCGGGATCAGGACCCCCGTCTCCTCGGCGATGGCGTCGAGGAGGTCCATGGCTGAGAGGGACGTGCCCCCCAGCACGAAGAAATCATCGCTCTCGCCGACGGCGTCGACCTTGAGTACGCGCGCGTACAGCGCCGCGACCAGTGCGGCGGGCACTGGCTCCTTGTCCCGGGTGACCTGGGAGGGGGGATCGCTGGTGTGTCCACTGGGCGGTTGGTCAACCATGGATGGCGTCTCTCCTCAAATTGATGATCCGGATAGCCGCGTCCCGGACGGCCGCCGCGCTCACCCCTGACTCCTCGAGGGCTTCCCGGTGTCCCAGGACCCGCTCCCCGACCCTGCCCCGGACCGCCAGGCGCAGATGGGGTGTCGGCAGGTGCCCCGCTGCCTCCGCGACGGCGTCGCCGAGGCCCCCGCCGGGACGGTGTTCCTCCACTGTCACCAGTCCGCCGGTGGAGCGCGCCACCTCCACCACAGCCCCGGTGTCCAGGGGGGCCAGGGTCTGGATCTGGAGCACCCCGCAGGAATACCCGGCCGCCTCTAGCTCGCGGCCCGCTTCCAGTGCCATGAGAACCGGGAGGGGGCCCATCGCCAGGACGCAGACGTCGGTACCGTCGCGCAGGGGTACGGCCCGCCCCAGGGTGAAGGGGGCGGGGCCGGTGTGCACGGGTGGTGTCGCCGAGCGCCCCAGGCGCAGGTACGAGGGGCCGGGGTGATCGTGCAGCGCGCGCATCGCCGGGCCGATCTCGGAGCTGTCCGCCGGCACCACGATGGTCGCGCCGGTGAGTGCCCGCGTGACCGCGAGGTCCTCGAGGGCGTAGTGGCTTGTGCCGAAGTGGGCCGCGGACAGGCCGCCGTGGGTGGCGACCACGCGCACGGGCAGCCCGGTACCGACGATGTCCAGCTTCAGCTGTTCCCCCGCGCGCAGCGTGGCGAAGGTTGCCATGGTGTGCGCGTACGGAAGGAGACCGCGGGCGGCCAGCCCCGCGGAGATCCCGAACATGTTGGCCTCGGCGATGCCCACGTTGAAGTAGCGGTCGGGGAAGCGAGCGCCGAAGGTGCGCTCCAGGCCTCCGGTGTCGGTGTCGACACAGACCACTCGTTCGTCGGCCTCGGCCAGTTCGATGAGTGCGTCCCGGTAGGCCGAGCGAGGGTCCTGGCCGCCTTCTGACGCGGCGTTCATCGCTGCCCCCCGGAACGGAGCGCGGTGTGCGCACGCTTTACCAGCGCGGGCTTGAGGGTCGCGTAGTGGCTGGACACCCTGCCCTCCATGAAGGGGATCCCGCGTCCCTTGACGGTGGTGGCGATCACCGCGACGGGTCGGTCGTCGGGCTTGCGCAGCACCTCCGCCAGGGCGTCGGGGTCGTGCCCGTCCACCGCGCGTACAGTCCAGCCGAACGCCCCGAACCGCTCGGCGAGGGGTTCCAGCGAGACGAGGTCCTCCGTCGTCCCGGTGAGCTGGAGCGCGTTGCGGTCGACGATCGCCACCAGGTTCCTCGGCCGGCGGTGCCCCGCGTACATCACCGCCTCCCAGACGCTGCCCTCCTGGAGTTCGCCGTCCCCCAACAGGGTGTAGTGCCGGTCCGGGGTTTCGCCGAGTTCTCCGGCCAGGGCCATACCGACGGACAGGCTCAGACCGTGTCCCAGGGAACCCGTCGGGAAGGGGACCCCGGGGAGGCCCTGGCAAGGGTGCCCGAACAGTCGGCTGCCGGGTTGCGCGTAGGTGGCCAGTTCCTCCCGTTCGATACGGCCGGTCGCGGCCAGGACCGCGTACAGCGCGGGGGCGGCGTGCCCCTTGCTCAGGACGAAGGTGTCCCCCTCGGTCAGGATTTCGCAGTGGAGGACCGCGAGGATCTCCACGCAGGACATGCTGCCCCCCACGTGGGCGCCTTGGGGCCCGCCCGCCATGGTGACGATGTCCTCGCGCATTTGTTGGGCCACGGCCCTCACGTCGGTGCCCATCAGCGCACCTCCACGGCGTTC
Organism: Nocardiopsis valliformis DSM 45023; assembly: GCF_000340985.1. Lineage (NCBI taxonomy): Bacteria > Bacillati > Actinomycetota > Actinomycetes > Streptosporangiales > Nocardiopsidaceae > Nocardiopsis > Nocardiopsis valliformis. The sequence goes on along the minus strand of NZ_ANAZ01000024.1, from coordinate 58,508 downwards.
TGCCAACCGGGCTCGTGCGGGCGTGACCGTGCCATGCGCCGGACCAGGTCCATGTGCGACCACACCTTCTCGAAGGCGTCGGCGTAGGCCGAGAGCGTGGGACCCGAGTCCGGGCCCATGTGCCGTCTTTGAAGGCAGAGGGAACCGTCCACGGTCGCGCAGCTGACCGGGAACTCCTCGGTTATCCGCTCGGCGCCCGCACCCGGCGCCCGGAAGGCCGGGTGCGCGGGTAGGGGCGCCGTCTGGTATCGGGAGACGGCCACCCCCTCGGCGCGCAGCACCCGGTGGAGCGCGGCACGCAGGGCGGGGGTGGGCACGTCGGGCAGGTCCAGTTCCTCGGGGACCAGCCGGAACCGGATGATGTGCCAGGCATGGGTCCGGCCCTCCGGTACGACCGGGACGCGCAGCCCGGGCAGCCCGGCGAGCCGCGTGAGCAGTGCGGTGACCGACCGCTGCCGGCTCTCGGCGTACTCGGGCATGCGCTCCAGTTGGGAACGGGCGAAGGCGGCCATCATCGGGCTCATCCGGAAGTTGCTCCCGGACCGCAGGGCCACGTATCCGCGTGTGCCGGTGGGGGGCCGTTCACCGAAGTTGCGGATCTCCGCGAGGGCGTTGTGCAGGTCGGCGGAGTCGGTGGTGATCAGTCCGCCCTCGCCGCAGGCGGGAAGGTTCTTGCTCGGATGCAGGCTGAAGCACCCGATCTCGCCCAGCGCGCCCGTGGCCCTGCCCCGGTGGAGCGCTCCGTGGGACTGCGCGGCGTCTTCGACGACGGGTACCCCGCGCTCGCGCGCGAGCGCGGACAGACCGTCCATGTCGGCGGGCAGTCCGTGCAGGTGGACCGGGAGCAGCGCTCCCGTCCTCGACGTGGTGGCGTCGCGGGCGCGGTCCGCGGACAGGGTGAAGGTGTCCGGCTCGATATCGGCGAACACCGGATCCGCGCCCGTCCGGCACACGGCGTGGGCGGTCGCGTTCATGGTCAGTGCGGGTAGGACGACCTCGTCGCCCGGACCGATGCCGAGCGCGGTCAGCGCTGCCTGGAGGGCCGCGGTGCCCGAGGCGACGGCTGTGCAGTTCTCCGTGCCAACTTGCCGGGCCCAGGCGTCCTCCAAGGCGGGGACCTCCGCCTCGTCCGCCGACGCCGCGGTCAGTCTGCCGCTGCGCAGGACGCGCAGGACGGCGTTCTCGTCCTGTTCGGTCACCACGGGCCAGGGGCCGCCGTTCATCTCCGGCGGTACCGTCCGGGGCCCGCCGAGCATCGCGAGCGCGTTCATGGCGCCGTCCCCGCGGTCCGCCGCAGTCGGTGCATGGACTGCTCCCAGGTCATGAGGAGCCGTTCGCCGAGAGCGGTGGTCAGGGCGACCGCCCGGTCCCGGTCCGGCTCCCGCCCGGTCGCGCCGTGGGCCGCGGAGACCCGGAAACCGGTCCAGGCGTGGGCCACCCTCCCCACAGCGTCTGCGGCGTCGGCCAGGTCGGGGCGCCGGAGCCTGTTCGCCGCCTGGAACAAAAAGGTGCTGTGCAAGGCCGCCTCCGCCTGCGCGGGCCAGCCCAGGACGTAGATCTCCCGCAGTGCTCGGGGGCCCCGGCTCCGGACGCGTTCGGGCAGGCCGGACACGAGGTCGGCCAGTGCCCGGGGCCCGCGGTCGGGGGCGTCCAACGCGGCGATGTTGCGGCGGACCGCGTCGTCCACCCAGGGGCCGTCGGCCCGGGGCTGGGGGCCGGTCGCCGTCACCTCCAGCCACCGCCACGAGGGTCTGCTCCCGGCGAAGAACGGATCGCTCTCGTCCTCGACGCTGAGGTCCTCCCGGGCCTTCTCCAGGACGGTCCTGGGCAGCGTGCCGGAGAAGGCTGGCGGCATCGGGTCGACCACCTCGTAGAGCCCGCGCTGCTCGTCCCATCCGGTGACGATGACCAGGTGCGCGGCGTGCACGTCGCGGTAGGCGGGGCGGAAGGGCATGTGGAAGTTGTTGACGGCGACGATCACCGATGCGCCGCGTGCCAGCGCCTCGACCAGGTCGTCGTGCGCGGTGTCGGGGCCTGGCGGTTGGTGCCATGTCAGGCGCACCGGGTGGTAGAGGCAGAACTCTTCCTGAAGGCTCTCCCCGGCCGGGTGGAAGTACTCCACCGGCTCGACCGGACCGCCGGGCGGTCGGAACCGCCAACCCGCCCCGAGGGCCTGGACAGGGTCCCAACCACGCAGTTCCAGGACGTGGCCGATATCGGTCTGCAGGCAACTGGATAGGTCGTCGTACCAGGGGAGCACTGGATCCGTGGCGGTCATCGGACTCCCTCGACGGAGATAGCGAAGACGTGCAGTGCCGGGTTGTCCGGCAGCCGGAGGCCGCGGACGGCCTCCCACCTGGTCACCGGGACCCGTACGGCCCACACCTGTCCGCTGAGGTCCTCCTGGCGGTGGTGCGGATAGTGCAGGGCCGACGAACGGGCCGCCGCCAGCTCTCCGAAGCGGGCCCGGGCAGGGAGGAAGTCGGATACCCGGACCCACTCGGTGGTGGCCGCCCCCGAGGCGTAGTGAACGCCCACTTCCTCCTCGCACCGGCGCTCGGATGTGGCGAGGAGGTGGATCCAGTCCGCCTCTATCTCGGGCAGGTCCACGTACTGGCCGGCGCACCGTACGTTGTCGGGTTCCGTGCCGTTCGCCCGCACTCCGGCGAAGCGGACCCGCCCCACCCGGAGGCAGTCTGTACGGAGTGTCTCCGCGGGAAGACTGTTGCCCCACACGTTCAGCATGCCGTTCCGCAGGGTTTCGGGCGTGGTCAGAGCGATGTTGTTGCGGTGGGTGGACAGGTCGACGGCGAATGTCGCATGCGTGTGTACAACCTGCGCCGCGGAGAATTCAGTCAATTCGCCTGCTCTCAGGGTGTGTAGTATCTTTTTAGATTTATGCTAGCCTCTGTGTGACTTTTTGCAGACTATCGGCCCAGAGAGTTGGAGACAACATATGGCGCTGTGTCCAGAATGCCAAGGGTCGCTGGAGCTGCCGGAGGATACGAGGGCATCCGAGATCGTGGACTGCCCCGCGTGCTCCAGCGAGCTCGAGGTCGTCGCGGTGTCCCCGTTGCTCTTGGCCCTCGCCCCCGAGGTGGAAGAGGACTGGGGCGAGTGAACCCGATCGCGGGACATCCCGGGACGGCTGCGGGAACGGTCGCCGTGGTCGCCTCCAGGATCCGCCTGGAGGAGAAGGCGCTTCTGGATGCGCTGAGCCGTCGCGCGGTCGACAGCGAGGTCGTCGACGACCGTTCGATCGTCTACAGGGTGGGCGCCCCGCGGCCTCGCTGGCGCGCGGTGCTGAACCGGTCGCTTTCCGCGACCCGGAGGCTGGAGGTCAGCAGGTGGTGCGCCGCGGTGGGCGTTCCGGTCCTGAACACACCGGAGACGGTGGCCCTGTGCGACAACAAGATCGCCACCGCGTTCGCACTGGACCGGGCCAGGGTTCCCACGCCCGATACGGTCGTCTCCCTGGCCCCGTCCTCCGGGGGCCGGGCGGCCGATGAGGTCGGCTATCCCGCCGTGGTCAAACCGGTCAACGGTTCGTGGGGCAGGGGGCTGGCCCGCGTCGGCGACAGGGAGACCGCGGAGACGCTCTTCGGCCTCCGCGACCAACTGGCCTCTCCCTCGCAGAAACTCACGTGTGTCCAGGAGTTCGTCCCCGGGCGGGACCTACGGGTCCTGGTCGTCGGTGGAAGCGCGGTCGCGGCGATGGCACGCGAGTCCGACGACTGGGTACGGAACGTCGCGTTGGGTTCCACCGCGGTACCGCGCCGACTGGACGACTCCCTGGTGGAGCTGGCGGAGCGCTCCGCGGCGGCGGTCGGCGGCGGGGTACTCGGCGTCGACCTGCTGGAAACCGACGACGGCAGGCTGTTCGTGTTGGAGGTCAACAGCGCTGTGGAGTTCCGTGGTCTCGGCGAGGCCAACCCCGGAGTTTCGGTCGCGGACGCCATCGTCGACCACCTGCTGCGGGAGACCGTCTCATGAAGGCGGCGGTGATCGGCGCGCGAGGCTACGCGGGCGGGGAGCTGATGGCCCTGATCCTGGCCCACCCGGAACTTCGCCTGGTCCAGGCCGTCTCCCGCAGTCAGGCCGGTGCCCCCGTGGGCCGCGGGCACCCGAACCTGAGCCACGTCGATCTGAAGTTCTCCGCGTTCGATGAACTGCTCCCGGCCGACGTCGTCTTCTCCGCGCTGCCCCGCGGGGAGCTCTTTCGCGTCCATTCCCGGGTGGCCGAGGCCGCCCGCGTCATCGTCGACCTCAGCCCGGACTTCCGCGCCCCGGAACAGGCCGCGAAGGAGGGGTACACCACCGGCCTTCCCGAGCTGTTCCGAGACGCGATCGTCGGCAGCGAGAGGATCAGCGTGCCGGGGTGCATGGCGACCGCGGCGGTGCTGGGGCTGCGGCCGTTGGTCGACGCGGGACTGGTAGCGGGGGAGACACTCGTCGACGCGCGCACCGGTTCCAGCGGTGCCGGTGCCTCGCCCGGCCCCGCCACGCACCACCCTGAGCGCGGAAACGCCATGCGCGTCTACAAGGCGACCGGACACCGCCACGAACACGAGATCGCCCGGCTGTGCGGCTCACCGGTCCGGATGACGGTGACCGCCGTACCGCTGGTGCGCGGCGTACAGGTCGTCCTCCACGTGCGCCCGACCCGCCCGGTGTCACGGTCCGACGTGTGGTCTGTCTACCGGCAGTGCTACGGCAGGGAGCCGTTCGTCCGGTTGGTGGCGCACCGGTCGGGTGTGCACCGCCTGCCCGACCCGCAGTTTCTCACGGGCGGCAACTTCACTGACATCGGCTTCGACGTGGACGGGGACGGTGGACGGGTGGTCGTGGTGGTGGCCCTGGACAACCTGGTCAAGGGGGCCGCCGGAGGGGCCGTGCAGAGCCTGAATGTGGCGGCCGGTTTCGACGAGCGGGCCGGTCTCGGTTTCACGGGACTTCGGGTGGGGTGAGGAGGGCTAGTGGCACCGAACCTGATCGTGGTCAAACTCGGCGGCTTCGTCACTCCGGAGCGGGCCCTGGACGACGTGGCCGCCCACACCGCCGAGGGTGCGGAGATCATCCTGGTGCACGGGGGCGGAGCCGAGGCGGACCGTTTGGCGGAGCGCCTCGGAGTACCCCTCGGGGTGCTGGTCTCACCGGACGGCACGCACAGCAGGCGTACCGATGACGCCGCGCTCGACGTGCTGGCCATGGCGTTGCTGGGCAGGGTGAAGCCGCAACTGGTCCAGGGCCTGCACACACGCGGCGTCAAGGCGTTCGGTCTCAGCGGTGCCGACGGGGCGCTCGTCCGGGCCGAACGCAGGACCGCCCTGCGCTCGGTGGAAGACGGCCGGGTCCGGTTGGTGCGCGACGACCTCTCCGGCCGCATCACCGGAGTCTCACCCGGGTTCCTCCGCGGCCTGCTCGAAGCCGGGACGGTACCGGTGGTCTCACCGCCGGCAGTGGGCGACGACGGCCGCCTGCTCAACGTCGACGCCGATCAGCTGGCCTCATGCGTCGCGGTCGCCCTGGGCGCACGGGCCCTGGTGATGCTGACGGACACGCCGGGCGTTCTGACGGACCGCCGGGACGCCGAGACTTTGGTACGCACGCTCGCGGAACTCCCCGACTACGTTTCCGGCCGGATGCGCCACAAGGTCCGGGCGGCTCTGCGCGCACAGCGGGCGGGCGTGCGCGCAATCGTCTCCTCGGCCTCCGCGGACCGGCCGGTCCAGGCGGCTCTGCGGGGAGCGGGCACCGAGTTCCCGGTCACCGGGGAGGCCCGCGAGTGAGCGCCTTCGACACGCGTCCCGCCCGGTTGCTCTGGAACATGCTGCACATCCCCTCCGTCTCGGGCAACGAGGGCAGACTCGCTTCCTACCTCGCCGAGAGGATGTCCGAGTTCGGCATGGATTCCCGCATCGACGAGGCGGGGAACGTCCACGGCGTGATCGGACCCCCGGACCGGCCGACGGTGATGCTTCTCGGCCACATCGACACCGTGCCCGGGAATATCCCGGTGTGCCGGGTGGGCGACCTGGTGTACGGGAGGGGGGCGGTGGACGCCAAGGGCCCCATGGCCGCCATGATCTGCGCGGCGGCCGCCTCCTCAGGGGCCCGGGTGCACGTGGTGGGCGCGGTCGGGGAGGAGGTGCCCGGGTCCGTGGGCGCGCGGCACGTGCTGAGCACGGCGCTGCGCCCCGACGCCGTGGTGATCGGCGAGCCCAGCGGATGGAACGGGGTCTGCCTCGGGTACAAGGGCAGGATCGGGGTCCGCTACTCGGTCAGCCAACCTCCCATGCACACGAGCAGCCCGGTGCCCACCGCCGTCGAGGACGCCGTCCGCCTGTTCCGGCGGATCCAGGAGTACGTGCTCGGGGTGTCATCGTCCGCCGACCCCATCGCGTTCGGCTCGGCCAGCGCGACCCTGGTCCGGCTGGAGGGCGGTCTGAGCAGGGCCGAGGCCTTCATCACCTGTCGTGTGCCGCCGGGGTTCGACTTCGACCGGTTCGAGGAGTACGTCCGCGGTCACGCGACCGGCCGGGTCTGGTTCGACGAGCGGGTGTCCGCCGTCCACCGCAGGCGCAGCGACGCGGTCGCGAGCACGCTGCGTTCGGAGATCGTCGCCGAAGGAGGCGAACCGGTCATGAAGCGCAAGGCCGGGACCTCCGACATGAACGTCCTGGAAGAGACGTGGAGGGGGTTGCCGATGGTGGCCTATGGGCCGGGCGACGCACACCTGGACCACACCAGGGACGAGCACATCTCGATCGGTGAACTGCTCCGGTCGGTCAGGGTGCTGAACCGGGCCCTGCCGAGGCTCGCGGACCTGGTGTCGGCCGGGCGGATCACCCGCCCGCCGGGACGGGCACTGGCGGTCACGAGCGAGAAGGGGACCGACTGATGCGACTCGAGGACCGGATCGTCATGATCACGGGCGCGGCCCGCGCCCTGGGCCGCTCGCACTCCCTGTTGTTCGCCAGGGAAGGGGCCGACCTGCTGTTGGTTGACAGCTGCGGCGCGGACGGGCCCTACCCGCTCGCCGAGCGGAAGCAGCTGGAGGAGACAGCCCAGGCCTGCCGCGGGCTTGGCAGCCGGGTCGTGACCGCCGTCGCCGACGTACGGGACTCCGGGCAGGTCGAGGCGGCGGTGGCCGCGGGGATGAGGGAGTTCGAGCGCATCGACGTCCTGGTGAACAACGCCGGACTGCTCGCCCCCGGCGGGGTCCTGTCGCACGAGCTGAGCGAGGACGACTGGACCAGGGTGCTGGACGTCAACCTCACCGGCACGTGGCGGTGCTGCCGCGCCGTGCTGCCCCACATGGTCGAGCGCCGCTCCGGGGCCATCGTGAACACCGCCTCCACCGGGGGCCGGGTCGCCTTCGAGATGTTCTCCAACTACGTGGCCTCAAAGCACGCGGTGGTGGGCCTGACCAAGGCGTTGGCCCTGGAGTACGGGCGCTACGGGATCCGGGTGAACTCGGTGAGCCCGAGCACCGTCGCGGCGGATCCGGCGCTGGGCACCGGGAGCACGGCCGACGTGGCCCGGCGGATGGGCGCCTCCCTGGAGGACTACGAACGCGGATCGTCCTCGTACCACGCGCTCGGCCGGTTGGTCTCGGCACAGGAGGTCTCCGCGGCCTGCCTGTGGCTGGCGAGTCCGGAGTCGGGGGGCGCTACGGGGACGGACCTGCTGGTCGACGGGGGTTTCACCGCGAGATGACCGAAGAACCCGGGATCCGAGAAGGAGGAGCCGTGGCCGAGAGCCCTCGGACGGCAGCCGATCACGACGCCCTGGAACGTCGTATCGCCGCGCTGACGCCCGCCCAACGACGCCTGTTCGAGCGTGTCCTCGCCCTGGAGGGCACCGGACGGGACGGTCTGCCCAGGCGTCCGCTGGGGGAGACGGAGATACCCGTCTCCTTCGAGCAGGAACGCCTGTGGTTCATGAACGCGCTGGTGTCCTACCGGCAGATCTTCCACGTCCCGATCGCCCTGCGCCTGCGCGGTCCGCTCCGGCCCCGGGCTCTCGAACGCGCTCTGGCCGGTTTGGTCGATCGGCACGAGGCGCTGCGGACGGTCTTCCGGGAGGGCCGCACCGGACCGTGCCAGGTGGTGCTCGACCGGATGCGGGTCCCCCTCGTCGTCGAGGACTGCAGCGGCGCGGCCGATCCCCTGGCCGAGGCCCGGCACCGGGCCTCGGAATCGGTGTCCGAACCCTTCGACCTCGGTTGCGGCCCCCTGTTCCGGTGCCGCCTGTACGAGCTGGGCGACCAGGACCACGTCCTGGCCCTGGTCCAGCACCACATCATCTCCGACTACTGGTCGCTCGGGATCCTCCTGGCGGACCTCGGCAGCCTCTACGACGCCGAGACCGGCGGGGCGGATGCGCTCGAACCGCTGGACCTGCACTATGCGGACTTCGCCCACTGGCAGCGGAGCGAAGACAACGCGGAGGCCTTCGAACAGGGACTCGCCTACTGGCTCGAGCGGCTGTCCGACGCCCAGGACGCGCTGGAACTGCCCACGGACCGGCCCCGTCCGGCGATCCGCAGCAGTCAGGGCGCCTTCCAGCACATCGAGTTCCCCGCCGAGACCGTTCGACTCCTCAGCGCCCTGGCCAAGGAGGAGTCCACCACGCTCCTCGGGGTCTTCCTCGCCCTGTACTCCGGTTTCCTCGGCAGGGTGGCCCGGACGGACTCGGTGGTGGTGGGGGTACCGGTCGCCGCCCGGAGCCGACCCGAGACCCAGCGCATGGTCGGGTACTTCCTCAACTGGCTGCCCCTGCGCGTGGACCTCGCCGGCAGACCGTCGCTGCGCGAACTCGTCCGTCGCGCGGGGCGGGCGCTCACCGAGGCCATGGCGCACCAGGACCTCCCGTTCGACGTGCTGGTGCGCGAACTCCGCCACACGCGCCGGCCCGGGACGACACCGATCTTCCAGACCTCGTTCAGCCTGCGCGACGGCGCACCCGAACCCCCTCGGCTGGGCGGGGTCGAGACCTCGTTTTTGGACCTGGAGGGCGGCGCGACGCACTTCGATCTGATGGCCGAGCTCTGGCGCGAGGACGATCGCGTTATCGGGTACCTGCCGTTCGACGACGAGCTGTTCGACAGGTCAACCGTCCAGAGGTACGCCGACTGGCTCGGCCGCCTGGCCGGTGAGGGCTCCGCCGACCCGGACCGGCCGTTCGCGGCGCTCCCGCTCCTCTCACCGGAGGAGGAGAGCAGAGCCGCGGGCACCGGCCCGGCCGAGGCGGTGCCGGTCACCGGCACCCTGCACGACCTGTTCGCCGAACAGGCGCGGCTCAGGCCCGAGGCGATCGCGGTGACCGACGCCGACCGCCACCTCACCTACCGGGAACTGCGTGAACGGGTTGACCGCATCGCGTGTTCGCTCCGGGACCACGGGGTCGGACCGGGCTCCGTCGTGGGGGTCGTGCTCGACCGCACGGCGGACCTCGTGGCCGGGATCATCGGAGTCCTCTCCTGCGGCGCGGCCTACATGCCGGTGGACCCGAACAACCCCGCGTCGAGGACGGCTGGCCAGTTCGCCGACTACTCCGTCAGAACCGTCCTGGCCGACGGGGCCGCACGGGGGCGGCTCCCCGAAGGCGGATTCAGCATCCTGTGGCTGGACGAGAATCCAGCCGGGACGGACGCCCCCGCGCCCGGGGCCGTTCATGTGCGGGTCCCGCCCTCCGCACCCGCCTACGTCATCCACACGTCGGGGTCGACCGGAGAGCCCAAGGGGGTCCTGGTCTCGCATGAGAACGTCCTCCGGCTCCTCTCGGCCTCCGAACGGTTCTTCGCACCGGGGCCCGAGGACGTCTGGACCCTGTTCCACTCCGCCTCCTTCGACTTCTCGGTGTGGGAGCTGTGGGGGTGCCTGGCCCACGGAGGACGGCTGGTGGTGGTCCCCCAGTGGATGACCCGTGCACCGGACGTGTTCCTCGACCTGGTGGCGAGGGAGAAGGTCACCGTGCTCAACCAGACACCCTCCGCCTTCGCCCAGTTCTCCGCCGTCGCCCTGGCCGAGCGGCGCCCGCTGGCCCTGCGCCACGTGGTGTTCGGAGGGGAGGCGCTCGACCACTCCGCGCTGAGCCCGTGGTTCGACGCCTTCGGGGACGAGCACCCCCAACTGTCCAACATGTACGGCATCACCGAGACCACCGTCCACGTCACCTACCGCAGGGTCACCGCGGCCGACATCGCACAGACGCGTTCCCTCATCGGAGACCCCTTGCCGGACCTGTCTCTCTACATCCTCGACGATGATCTGCGGCCGGTCCCGGACGGTGTCCCCGGCGAGATCCACGTCGGTGGCGCCGGGGTGGCCCTGGGATACCAGAACTCGCCCGAGCTGACCGCCGAGCGGATGCTGCCCGACCCCTTTAGCCGAAGCCCCGGCGGCCGCATGTACCGCACCGGGGACATCGCGATCCGCCTGGCACAGGGTGAGGTCGCCTACCTGGGCCGGGCCGACCAGCAGCACAAGATCCGCGGCCACCGCGTGGAGCTCGGAGAGGTGCTGTCCGCGGTCAACCGCCTCGACGGTGTGGCCGAGGGAGCGGTGGCCGCCGAGGAGGGGCCGACGGGCGACAAGATCTTGGTCGCCTACGTGGTGGCCGCACCCGGGGCGACGCTCACGCCCACACGTGTGCGGCGCGCCCTGCTGGCCTCCCTGCCCGAATGGGCGGTGCCCTCGACCGTGGTCGTGGTGGAGGCGCTGCCGCTCACCCCGAACGGCAAACTCGACCGCGGTGCCCTGGCCGCCCTCCGGCAGCGGGACACCGAGGTCGCTGTCCGCGGGTCCCGGCCCCCGTCGGGTGGGACCGAGACGGCCCTCGCCGCGATCTGGTCGGAAATCCTCGGCCGCGACGGGATCGGCGCGCAGGACGACTTCTTCGAGCTGGGCGGGCACTCCCTCATGGTGGTCCGACTCGTGTCGTCGATTCGGCATCGCCTGGGGGTCCACCTGCCGATGGAGACGCTGTTCCAGAACTCCGAGCTGGAGGCGCTGGCGACGGTGGTCGACCGGCTGGAACGGGCACCGGCGGAAGAGGGCCCGGAACCGGAAGCCGAAGAGGTCGCGGGAACACCGGCCGTCACCGGGGCGGAGGCCGCGGACCTCGCGAGGATGCGGGCCGACGTCGGCGCCAGGATGGCCTCCGTGCCTGTTCCGCAGAGCCCTCTGCCGGTCGGCGACGACCAGGTCGTCCTCCTGACCGGGGCCACCGGCTTCGTTGGCCGCTTCACCCTCGCGGAACTGCTCTCCAGAGGCCTGCGGGTCGTCTGCCTCGTCCGCGACGCCGACTCCCGCGAGGACGAGCTCCGCCGGAGCCTGAGCGCCCTCGGAGCGCGCTGGGAGGACGTTCGGTCCCGCCTGGAGCTGGTGGCGGGGGACATCGTCTCGCCCCGGCTCGGCCTCAGCGCCGAACGATACGCCGACCTTTCCGAACGGGTGGGCCGCGTCGTCCACGTCGCGGCGTGGGTCAACCACCTCTATCCCTACCGCGAACTCGCCGAGGTCAACGCGCACAGCGTGCCCGCGCTCCTGGAGTTCGCGTCCACCGGACGGCGCAAGAGCGTCACGGCCGTCTCCACCAGCGCCGTCCTGGAATCACCCTCCTACGGAGGAGGCGTCGAGGTCGCCAACGGCCCCCTGCAGGCCCTGCCGTCCGAACGCAACGGCTACGCGCGGTCCAAGGCCGTCGGTGAGATCTACCTGGCCCACTCCCGCGAACTGGACGTCCCGGTCACCATCGTCCGGTGCCCCAGCGTCTACGGAGCCCGGGGGCGGTACCAGGTCAACGAAGCGGACTACATCTGGAGCTGGAGCAGGGCCATCGTCGCGACCGGGCACTACCCGGCCGAATTCGACACCCCCGGCAACCGGCTCTTCCAGGCCCTGCCGGCTGACGCGGTGGCCAAGCTCCTTGCCGACCTGGGACACCCGGAGGACCGCTCCGGATGCCGTTACGTCAACGCCATCCCGAACACCGTCGGCCACACGCACGACCTCCTGGACGGTCTACGAGAGGCCGGCCACCGCCTCGAACCCATGACCGACCGACTCTGGTACGCGCGCGTCGGCCGACTCGACCCCCAGAAGATCTGGGTCGCCGGTATCGCCACCGAACTCTCCGAACTCCCCGACGCCTCCGTCGTGCGGCTGCAGTTGCGCCGGTTTCGGTCAGACGAGGAACCGAGCGTCTCGCGTTTCGTCGAGGAACAGGCCATCGCCGCCCCCTCGGACATCGCGGGCTACGTGCGAACCCTGATGGGCTCCGACGAAGAAGCCCCCTAGAACGCCCCCGACCCGAGAACGCCTTCGACGGCACGCGGTGGAACACCGTTCCGTCGCCGCTGAGCCCCCACCTTCCTCAAGCGTCACGCCAGCGAAAGGAAACCGTTGAGCTCCGACGACCGCACCTACGAAGTTGTCCGAAACCACGAGGAGCAGTACTCCATCTGGCTCGCCGACCGGGACGTTCCCGCCGGTTGGGACACGACGGGCTTCCAAGGCGACAAGGACGCCTGTCTCGAGCACATCGCGCAGGTCTGGACCGACCTGCGACCGCTGAGCCTGCGTAACCGTCTGCGCAGTGAACAGGGAGAGGGTGTTTGAAGAGATGACCCACAACCAGGACGACGCCATCGCGATCGTCGGCATGAGCTGCAGGTTCGCACCGGATCTCGATACCCCCGACAAGCTGTGGTCAGCACTGCAGGACGACCCGCCGCCGGTGGGCGAGATGCCGGCCAAACGCTGGGACCCCTATATCGCGGGTAGTCCCGAGGCGACCGCCATCCTGAGGAAGACCACCCGCAAAGGACTCTTCCTCGACGACATCGAGGGCTTCGACGCGGAGTTCTTCAAGATCACCCCGCGCGAGTCCGAATACCTCGACCCCCAGCAGCGCATACTCCTGGAGCTGTCGTGGGAGGCGCTGGGCGACGCGGGGATACCGCCGCTCTCCCTCGGCAAGTCGGACACCGCCGTGTACGTCTCGGCGAACTCCAACGACTACGGCCGACGCCTCCTGGAGGACATCCCCCGCACCGGAGCCTGGGCGGTCAACGGCACCACCTACTACGGGATGGCCAACCGGATCTCCTACTTCCTGGATCTGCGCGGCCCCAGCATCGCTGTGGACACCGCCTGCGCCGGATCGCTCACCGCCCTGCACACCGCGGGACTGAGCCTGCGCTCGGGGGAGACTTCCCTTGCGATCGTCGGCGGTATCAACATCATGGCCTCACCGGCCCTGGTCGTCGCGCTGGACGCGGCGGGGGCCACGGCGCCGGACGGTCGCAGCAAGGCGTTCGACCGCAGGGCCGACGGATACGGCCGAGGCGAGGGCGCGGCGGTCATGGTGCTCAAGCGCCTCTCCGACGCGCGGCGCGACGGCGACACCGTCCATGCCCTGATCGCGGGCAGCGGTGTCTACCAGGACGGCAGGTCCGACGGCATGATGGCCCCTGACGGGGACGCGCAGGAGAACATGCTGCGGGGTGTCTACGGCTCCTCGGGGATCGACCCCGCGTCGGTGGACTACGTGGAGGCGCATGGAACGGGCACCCCCCTCGGGGACCGGGCCGAGACCCAGGCCATGTCCAAGGTGTTCGGAGTGGCGCGCCCGCAGGGCCGGCCCCTGCTCTTCGGAACCCTCAAACCCACCATTGGCCACGTCGAGGCCGCGTCCGGGATCGCGGGCGTCATGAAGGCCGTGCTGGCCCTGAAACACGAGAGCATCCCGGTCAGCCCGCACGAGGAGGTCAACCCCGACCTGGAACTCGACAGCGCCGGCCTGCGCCTGGTGGCGGAGCAGCAGGAGTGGCCCCGGGGCGATCGCCCCCGCTTCGCTGGTGTCTCCAGCTACGGGGTCGGCGGCACCATCGCCCACCTGGTCCTCAAGGAGGCTCCGGCCGACTTGGCCGCCGAGAAGGGCGCAACCACGTCGGGGGAGGGCGGCACACCCGTCCTGCTGCCCGTGTCCGCGGAATCGGACAGGGGGCTGAGGGCGCTGGCCGGGGCCCAGGCGGACTGGCTGCGCGACCACCCCGACACCCCGCTTGAATCGGTGGCTCACACGCTGGCCCAGAGGCGCTCCCACCTGACCGCTCGAGCGGCCGTCGTCGCGTCCTCGGTGGAGGAGGCGACCGGCCTCCTGGCGAACCTCGCCGACGACCACAGGTCCCCCGGGATCCTGGTCGGCCGGGCCGGGGCCGCCGAGGGGACCCAGGCGGTCTGGGTCTTCTCCGGGCACGGGTCGCAGTGGACCGGCATGGGACGTGAGCTGCTCCGGGACGACCCGGTGTTCGCCTCGGCGATCGACGACCTGGCGGACGTGTACCGGGACGAGGTCGGCTGGACACCCAGGGAGGCCATCGAGGAGGGCGGTCCCTGGACCGTCTCACGCGTGCAGGCCATGACCTTCGCCATGCAGGTCGCCCTCGCCGACGTCTGGTACGCGAAGGGGCTGCGCCCCGGCGCCGTCCTCGGCCATTCGGTGGGCGAGATAGCGGCATCCGTCATCGCCGGTGCCCTGGACCGCGAGTCGGCCGCCCGCTTCGCCTGCCGCCGCGCCGCCGCGCTGGAGTCCGTCGCGGGTGCGGGCGCCATGGCCCTCGTGGGGCTCGGCTTCGAGGAGACCAGGGCACGGTTGGCCGACCACGAGGGGGCCGACGCCGCCATCGCGGCCAGTACCCGCTCCACCGTGGTCTCGGGTGACGTCGGCGTCGTGGCGGCGCTGTCGGAGGAACTGCGTGCCGAAGGGCTGGAGGTTCGTCCGGTCAACACCGACGTGGCCTTCCACAGCTCGCACGTGGACACGGTGCTCCCGGAGGTCGCCGAGGCCGCGGCCCGGCTCTCGGCGGGGCCGCCGAACATACCCCTGTACAGCACTGCGCACGAAGACCCGCGATCGGCGGTCCCGAGAGAGGGCGGCTACTGGGAGACCAACCTGCGGGAACCGGTGCGCTTCGCCGAAGGGATCCTGGCGGTGCTGGAGGACGGCGCCCGCACCTTCCTGGAAGTGTCGTCCCATCCGGTCGTCGCCCACTCGATCACCGAGTGCGCGATCGACGCGGGGATCGAGGACGTGACCGTCGCGGTGAGCCTCCGGCGTGACCAGCCCGAGGCCGAGACACTGACAGCCAACCTCGGCCGCCTCTTCTGCGCCGGTGTCCAGGTGGACTGGCGGTACGAGGGGACCCTGCTCCCGCTGCCCGCCGTGGTCTGGCAGCACCGTCCCTACTGGATCTTCCCGGACGGGCCGGAGGAGCACCGGGGGAGGGGGCACGACCCCGACACCCACACCCTGCTGGGAGGCCTGGGCACGGTCGCCAGCGCGCCCTACCAGAAGGTGTGGCAGACCCACCTGGACATGTCCAACCGGCCCTACGCGCAGGACCACAAGGTGGTCGGAGTGGAGACGGTCCCGGCATCGGTCGTCATCAACTCGTTCGCGGCGGCAGCCGCCCACGAGGGCGAGGACCCGCCGGGCCTGACCGACCTCGTCCTGCGCATCCCCCTCGCGGCGACCCCTCCCCGGGTGGTCCAGGTCGTCCTCGACCAGAACCAGATCCGCCTGGCGAGCCGTCTGCGGCGCGAGGACGACGGCACCGACGAAGCCGACCAGGGCGACGAGTGGATCACCCACTCCACCGCCTCCGTGGACCGCTCCATGACGGTGGGCGCACGGCGGTTGGAGCCGATCGAGGACATCCGTGCGCGCTGCACCCAGGAGTGGTCCTGGAAGCGGGTCGACGACGTCTTTCGCAACATGGGGGTGGAAGGCTATACGTTCCCCTGGGTGGTGGAGGAGTTGCGGCGCAACGAGGTCGAACAACTGGCCGTCGTCACCATCGACCACACCCCCAAGCTGCACCCGAGCAGTTGGACGGCGGTCATCGACGGTGCCCTGACCGTCAGCGGCGTGCTGGTGACCCAGGAGGACTCACGAACACTGCGCACGTCCTCCCACCTGGAGTCGATCGTGTTCCGCGGCGACCCGCCCGGCCGTGTGGTGGTGCACACCACGCGCTCGCCCCAGTCCCCGGCGACCACCATCGACGTGCTGGTCGCTGACGAGGACGGCAACATCCTGTGTGAGGCGAAGGGCCTGCGCTTCACCCAGGTCCACGACCGGCCCGGGAGCGTGCTCTCCCCGCGTCAGCTCGTTCACGAGACCGTGTGGCGGCCGATCGAGCTGCCCGGGGAACGGCGGCCGTTGCGCGCCGCCGTGCTCCTGGGCGATCCGGCGGTCACGTCCGGCCTGGAGAGGGCCCTGAGTTCCCGGGGGATCGACGTCACACGACTGGGCGAGCCCGGCGACCTGATGGACCTTCCCGACGATCACCAGGGCGCGGTCCTGGTGGCACCCGAGCCGCTGCGCGACGGTGAGACGGTCGAGAGAGCCTCTGAACGGTGCGCATGGTCGCTCATCGACGCGGCCCAGTGCCTCGCGCGACGCGGGTCGGGGCCCGTCAGCTCCACCGCTTCCCCGCTTCGGCTCTGGTGCCTCAGCCAGGGGGTGCGTGACCTGGTGAACGAATCCTCCCTGCCCCAGGCTCCGTTGTGGGGGGTCTCCAGGATCATCGCTGGTGAGCGTTCGGACCTGTGGGGCGGGGCGATCGACATCGAGAACGGGCTGGACCCGACCGCCGACGGGACCGCGGACCTGCTGGTCGATCTCCTCGAACGGGTGGAACCCTCGGAGGACGTCGTCTCGCTCACCTCCGACGGTGCCTACGCCGTACGCCTGACGTCGGTGGAACGGCAGCTATCGGAACAGCCACTGGAATGCCAGCCCGATGGGACGTACCTGATCACCGGTGGTCTGGGCGGGCTCGGGCTGGAGACCGCCCGGTACCTGGTCGAGCGCGGTGCGCGCCGCCTCGTCCTGGTGGGCCGCCGAGGACTGCCGCCCCGCTCCGAATGGGGGCTGGTGGACGACCCGGGGCTCCGCGCCGGTATCGACGCGGTGCTCGCGCTGGAAGGCGTGGGGGTGACCGTGCGGCCCCTCTCCCTGGACATCTCGAACGAGGAGGAGGTCGCCGCTGCCCTCGACCCTTCCGAGCTTGGTCTGCCGCCCATCCGGGGAGTGGTCCACGCGGCCGGTGTGGTGTCGGACGCCCTGGTGGACAAGACCGATCCCCAGAACCTGCGGACCACCCTCGGCCCGAAGGCCGGCGGGGCCATGGTGCTGCACCGGCTCTTCCCGCCCGGGACGCTGGACTTCTTCACCATGTTCTCGTCCTGTGGCCAGTTCGCTCGCCTGACCGGGCAGGCGAGCTACGCGGCGGCCAACTCGTTCCTGGACGGGCTCGCGGCCCTTCGCAACTCCGGGGGCTCCACGGAGACCACCAGTCTCGCGTGGACGCAGTGGCGCGGCGTGGGCATGGGTGAGAGCACTGCGAGCTCCACGATCGTGGAAGCCGAGGCACGCGGCCTGGGCGGTATCTCCCTGACCGAGGCGTTCCGGTCCTGGACGTTCTCCGACCGCTTCGGACTGCCGTACTACGCGATCCTGCGCGTGATGCCGGACCGCTCCCTGCGGGTCTTCTCCGAGCTGGAGGACGTGGCTGGCGCTGACGGTGCCGAGAGCGGGTCCGGAGCGGTGGACTGGTCGGCCCTGCCGGCGGAGGAGTTGGCCGCGGCGGTGCTGGGCGAGACGCATGAGCAGGTCGCGGCCGAGCTCAACCTGTCCACCGATGACGTGGAGATCGACCGGCCCCTGGTCGAGCTGGGCGTGGACTCGGTGATGACGGTCGGGCTCCGGGTCCGGCTGCACCGCCGGTTCGGTGTGGACCTGCCGCCGACCATCCTCTGGAGCAACCCGACGATCCGTTCCATCGGTGAGCTGCTCACCGGTGAACTGGGAGAGGACGGCGCGGACGACGAAACCGAAGCCGTCGAGGCGGAGGCCGGCGCGGCCGTGTGACGCGACCGCGCGACCGGGTACTGCGGGGCCGGGCCACCGGCTCCGCAGTACCCGGGGTCCCGCGGCCCCGAACCGAACGATCAGGAGTGGAATTGGGTTTTCTCACCGTGCCCGGTGCTGAGCTGTACTACGAACTCTCCGGTTCGGGACCGCTGTTGCTGCTGATTCCCGGAGGCACGGACGACTCGCGTGACTTCCGGGGGCTCGTTCCCCTGCTGGAGACCTACTTCACCGTGCTCACCTACGACTGCCGGGGGGTCTCGCGCAGCAGACTGATCGGGACCCCGACGGGAGTTCCCGTGGAGACCCAGGCCGAGGACGCCTGGGATCTGCTGAGCCAGGTCGGCGGGGGACCCGCGCACGTTTTCGGAACGAGCGGCGGCGGGCAGACCGGGCTGGAACTCGCGGCCCGTTACCCCGGTGCGGTGACCACGCTCGTGACGCACGAGCCGCCGGTGGCCCGGTTTCTGCCGGAGTGGGACACCCGCCGGGACGTGGTTCCCGGCGTGTGCGAGATCTACCGCCGGCAAGGGGCAGACAGGGCGATGGAGGCCTTCGTGTCCGGATCAGGGCTGACCGACGTCCTGGATCCGGTCCGGCACGCTCCGGAAAGCCCCCGAGCCACGCTCCTGGCCCAGGAGAGGGCCGTCCGGATGCGCGGGAACCTAGACCACTTCCTGTCACGCGTCCTGTCGTTTGTCGTCGACTACCAACCGGACATCGACGCGCTGGAGGCATCGGGAACGCGGATCGTGGTGGGTGTCGGCGGTACGTCGCGGAACCAGTTCGCCCACGACACCGGCCTGGCGCTGGCCGACCGCCTGGGCACAAGCCCGGTCGCCTTCCCCGGGGGCCACGCGGGTTTCGTCACCCACCCCGTCGGCTTCGCCGCCCGCCTGCGCGAGCTGTTGGGCGCGTAGCCGGGTGCGTTCGGAGGCACGCCTCAGCGGTCGCGGGACCTCAACACGCAGAACTCGTTTCCCTCCGGGTCGACGAGTACCGTCCAGGCCTCGTCCTTCTGTCCCACGGAGGTTTCGCGAGCGCCCATGTGGAGCAGTCGGCCGACCTCGGCGTCCCAGTCGTCGTCCGCGTGCGGGGCCAGGTCCATGTGCAGCCGGTTCTTGACCTTCTTGTCCTCCGGGACCCGGACGAACACCATTCCCGGCGGGTAGCGCGTCCACTCGTCGTGCGGCACGGGTTCAGTGCTGATCCACGGCGGGATGACCACCGTCTCCTCGTCTGACTGGTGGATGATGCGCCAACTGAGTACGTCGGCCCACCACCGGCCCTGAGACACGGGATCGTGGCAGTCGATGACATTGCTGTACCAGCGGACCGGCATCTCTCCCCCTCGAGTGCGGTTCGGTCGGCATCCTCGGCCACCCACATTATCACTTTCGGTATTGATTCGATCGCGGAAGGCGATATTCGAGGATGCCAAGTCGGGGGAGATGCAGGGGCGGTGCGTGGAGTCAGCTGCCCTTGGCTTCCAGGGCCCCCTTGCGGCGCAGCCGATCCACCCATGCCTGGGCGGTGTACCGGGGGACTTCGAAGTGCAGGGCCAGCTTGCCCACGCTCTCGGTGCGGAGGAAGATCTTCTTCACCTCTTCCGCGTCGGGCATGCGCCGGTAGGGGCGGCGTGACTCCCCGTCGGGGGACTTGGCCTTCGCCGACCCTTCGGTCAGACCCTTCCGCGGGGCGGGGTCGGTCGGCGGGCCGTCGCCGCTCAGCGAGCGAACGAAGGTCTCGAAGTTGGCGTTGCGCACCGCTTCGAAGGGGATGTCGGATTCCCCGGGTAGCTGGATGTTCAGTTCACGCAGTTGGGGTGCGCCGTCCTGCATGAAGTGCACCGTGGCGTTCACCTGGCCCACGTTGTCTTCGTGTTCTTCACTGTCGTCGTAGAACTTGATGCTCACGACGCACTTCTTCAGTGTGCTCACTGAAAGAGCCTCCCTTCAGCCAAGGCGGTGTGGTCCCTGAGTGTCGCCCGAAAGCTTTCGCGAACGCACCGTGAGGATTGAAGCGCCTCGGAGGGAAGACCCCGCAGACTTTCCCCCCATTCCCATCAGAATACACCATGTGAACTGGCAGAACGTTCGGCGACTGTACGAGAGACTCTCCCGTATGTATCACTACTCTACGTGATACGACGTGGCGAGTAAAATGCAGATTCCTTCGCCTTTGGCGCTGTGTGCTCTCTCTGTGACTGTCGGAGACGGCTAGGGCCGGTGTAACAACCGGTCTGGGCACTGGAGATTCGGTGCCGGGTTCCGCATAGAGTCCCTCCCGGAGAGGTGTTCTGCGCGGAACCAGCACGACACACGCTTCACCGAGAGAGCACACGGTGTGGTCACTCGACCGGCTGGGGGTCCAGGTAGTGCTCGCGGCACAGGAAGGCGTGCCGGGAGAAGTCGCTGAAGACGCCGTCCACGCCCGCGTCGAAGAAGGCCTCGTACTCGGCGGCGAAGCCCCCGTAGTCCTTGGGGTCGCCGTCCGAGCGCAGGTCGGTGGGCAGGAAGTGGTTCTCGCTGCGGAACGTGTAGGGGTGCACGACCAGGCCGGCCTCGTGGGCGTCCTTGACCAGGTCGGTGGGCTCGCCCAGGGAGCCGTCCTCGTTGGTGGGGATGACCAGGCTCTTGTGCGGGCCGATGGCGTGCGCGAACGCCGCCACCTCGGCCAGACCGTCCGGGGTCGTGTAGTGCAGCCACTCGTCCTCGGTGCCCATCAGGTACACCAGCGGAAGGCCGGTCTCGGCGAGCTTGCGCAGGCTCTCGGCCTCGAAGGACTGGAGGAAGACGGGGACCTTGGGCTCCTCGCCGACCAGCTCGGCCTCGCGCAGCGCGGCGATCAGCGGGGGTTCGAGGTCCAGACCCTGCTCCACGTGGTGGGCCGGGTGCTTGGTCTCGGGGTAGATCCCGATCGGGCGGCCCAGCTCCTTGGTGAGGGAGAAGGCCAACTCGATGACCTCCTGCAGGGTCGGGATCTCGTAGGTCCCGTCCATCACCGCGTTCTCCGGGCGGACCTCGGCCATCCGCTCCCGGGCGCGCAGGGTCTTGATCTCGGCGAGGGTGAAGTCCTGAGCGTAGAACCCCTCGACCTCGCGGCCGTCGATGGTCCGCGTGGTGCGCCGGTCCGCGAACTCGGGGCGGTCGGCCACGTCCGTGGTCTCGCCGATCTCCTGTTCGTGGCGGCAGATCAGCTGGCCGTCCTTGGTGGCGACCAGGTCCATCTCGATGAAGTCGCCGCCGTGGCGGGCGCCCAGCTCGTACGAGGCCAGGGTGTGCTCGGGCCGGTGACCGGAAGCCCCCCGGTGGGAAATGATCGTGATGGGGAGTTCGGTCTTCTTGTTCCTGCGCACAGTGGAACCGTCCTGGGAAACGATGATCGGAAGAAGGAGAAGGAGGCCGACCCACGCGCGGCGGGTCGGCCTCCATTCTCCAACGTCCGCGGACCGATTCAGGACGGCCTTGCGGTGGGCTCGCTTACGAGAGCTTGCCGAGCACGTAGTCGATGCACTCGGTGAGCGCGTTGACGTCGCTGGGCTCCACGGCCGGGAACATCGCCACGCGCAGCTGGTTGCGGCCCAGCTTGCGGTAGGGCTCGGTGTCCACGATGCCGTTGGCGCGCAACACCTTGGCGATCTGGGCGGCGTCGACGTCGTCGGTGAAGTCGATGGTGCCGACCACCTGGGAGCGCTGGGCCGGGTCGGTGACGAACGGAGTCGCGACCGGGGAGCGGTCCGCCCAGTTGTAGAGGATCGAGGAGGACTCGTGGGTGCGCGCCACGGTCCACTTGAGCCCGCCCTGGCTGTTCATCCACTCCAGCTGCTCGGCGAGGAGCAGCAGCGTGGCCACGGCCGGGGTGTTGTAGGTCTGGTCCTTGGCGGAGTTGGCCACCGCCGTGGTCAGCGAGAAGAACTCGGGGATGTAGCGGCCGCTCGCCGCGATCTCCTCGACCCGGGCCAGGGCCTTGGGCGACATGACCGCGAGCCACAGGCCGCCGTCCGCGGCGAAGCTCTTCTGCGGGGCGAAGTAGTAGACGTCGGTCTCGGCGATGTCGACCGGCAGGCCGCCCGCGCCGCTGGTGGCGTCCACGAGCACGAGCGCGTCCTCGTCGGCGCCCGCGACCCGCTTGATGGGCGCGGCCACGCCGGTGGAGGTCTCGTTGTGGGTGAGCGCGTACACGTCCACCCCGGCCTCGGCAACGGCCTCGCCGTGGGTGCCGGGGTCGGTGGTGATGACCGTGGGTTCGTCCAGCCAGGGGGCACCCTTGGCGACCTTGGCGAACTTGCTGGAGAACTCACCGAAGGCCAGGTGCTGCGACTTGGAGCGCAGCAGGCCGTGGGCGGCGATGTCCCAGAAGGCGGTGGTTCCGCCGTTGCCCAGAACCACCTCGTAGCCCTCGGGCAGGGAGAAGAGCTCGCTCACCCCGGAGCGGACCCGGCCCACCAGGGATTTGACCGGCTTCTGCCGGTGGGAGGTCCCCAGGTAGTGGGAACCGGACGCGGCGAGGGCGTCGAGCTGGGCCGCGCGGACTTTGGAGGGGCCGCTCCCGAAACGGCCGTCGGCGGGCAGCAGGTTCGCGGGAATCTGAATCTCGGTCACGTCGACCAGCGTAGTGGTGGGCATCGCGACGCCGCCGGTCAGGGCGGCAATTGGCGTCGTGAAATCACGTGACCGAACCAAAAATTTGTCACATTCGCGGTGTTATGGCCGGTATAGGCCAGTGTTAATTCCGGCGAAAGGGATGTAACCCGGGTGTCTTTTGCTGTCTAATGGGCCAGCTGTCGGGGGGCGAGCACAACACGAGTGTGGAGGGAAGTTCCGAGTGTCCGACCAGACACCCGAGGCCCAGGACGAGCAGACGGGCAAACCCGCGTTCCTCCGGGTCTTCGAGGACCTGCGCCGACGCCGCTCGCGCTCCAGTTACGCCAGGCTCCACAGGATGGAGCGTAGGGTGGCCCGGCGCCGCCCCGCCGCGAAGGGCAAGCTCCAGCGAGGCGACATCGCCGAGCCCCCGCCGGTCCTGGACGTGGTCACCGAACGCCGCGCCGACCGGGCCGCGGTCCAGCGCATGCTGGTGCGCGCGAGCGCGGTGGGACCCGTGTGGCTGCTGCCGGAAGGGACTCCCGAGAGGACCCAGGAAGCGGCGCGGGCCGAGCAGCCCGCGGAACCCGAGCACCCAGAGGTGTCGGAGCAGCGGGAGCGGCCCAAACGGAAGGGCCTCACCGCTGGCAGGGGCGCGCGCTGGCCCAGGTCGACCCGCACCACGGACACCGGGCCGGACATGGCGCGGCCAGCCGAGGGCGTGAACACCGAGGTCACCACCAAGGAGCTGTACAGCCTCCTGGAACACCTGGTGGACAACGGGTTCGCGTGGGCGGACGCCCCGCCCAAACCGCCGGGCGGACACAAACCCCCGCCCCCGCCCCGCTTCTCCCGGGTCCGCTCCCTGCTGTGGCTGCGGCGCTGCAACCCCAAGGGAGCTGGCGCCCTCCCGAACAACAGCAAGGCGCAGGTGGAGGTGATCAACGCGCTGTGCCAGGTGCGCCTGGACAGCGCCACCAGAAACCGGAAGAAGCTCCAGGAGCGCGCTCGGAAGGCCGCGGCGGAACCGGTTTCCGCGGCGGACCCGGTTTCCGCGGCGAAACCGGTGTCCGTGGCGGCACCCGGCCGCTGGGAGCTGCTCCGCAGCCGCTACGTCGTGTACTGGCGCACCCTCGCCCGGCTCGCCGCCCGGATCTCCCGCATGGTCACCCCGGCCATCGGCAACGCCCGCTTCGGCTCCTTCGACGAGAAGATCCTCACCCCGCTGGCTTTCGTGGCCTCCCTGGCGGTCGCCGCGGCCCCCTTCACCTTCGCCTTCCTGGGGCTGGCCGCCCAGCAGGTCAACGAGCTCGTCACGGTCCTGGTCGGGGTGCTCCTGGCCGTCGCCTACGTGTTCACCGTGTTCTTCTTCTTCCTCCCCTGGCGCCCCTACCGGTGGCTGTCCCACCACCGCTACGTGATGGACCTGGGGGACGAGAGCGATCCCGACGACGGCGTCGAGCAGGGCGGAGTACAGAACTTCGAACACGGCGCCCTGGGGCGGCACCGCGCACACGCCGTGCAGCTGCTCAACCAGCTCAACAAAGCCGCGCGGGACAGGGGCCGGGCAGGCGGAGGCGGCAAGCCGCCCGGCACCCACCAGATCATGGTCAACGCACTACTGGACGACCTCCACGAGGCCTACGGGTCGGGCCGCCGCCGTTTCCGCCGCGCTCTCGGCCCCCGGCCGGTGCTCGTCTACGACCAGCGGCGCCTGGACCCGGTCGGCCGCTACCTGGTCCGGCTGATCGAGTCCGAACGCCTGCGCAGGGCCTTCCCCGACCCCCTGCTGCTGGTCCAGGTGCGCGACGCCGCCCTCGACCCGCTGGTGGGCGGCTCCTTCGACGCCGACCACGACGCCGACCTGCCCGAGTTCACCGGGGACGGGGGTGAGGAGGGCAAGCGCCGGGTATCCCAGCCGGTGCGGTCCTGGACTCGGCGGCGTTACCTGGCCGGGGTGCTCGGCGCCGAGCGCGTCATCACCCAGCACGTCGGCCCTCTGTCCGGGGGCGACAAGGAGTACGACGAGGACGGGACCCCCGAATGGGTCCTGAACGGCCCGACCCTGGCCGGGGTGTGGGGCGCCGGCGCCGTGGTCGTGTCCCTGGCCCTGATCGCGCCCGGGGTGTTCTTCGTGCCCGCCGCGGTGCAGTCGATCAACCCCTGCATCCAGCAGGGGATCACCAAACACGAGGGCATCACCAGGGTCGGCGACCAGTGCGTCGGCGTCACCTTCGGCGACTTCGTGTTCCACGAACGCCTGACCGAGGTCACCGAGCTCATCCACGAACAGAACCGGGCAGTCGACGCGAGCGGAGACCCCTACGTCACCATCGCCCACCTCGCCGAGATGGACGTCGCCGACCCCGAGGACCCCTCCATCGCCGGTGCCCAGGGCGAACTCCTGGGGCTCGCCTACCAGCAGCGCGAGCACAACCGGATCAAGGACGCCAGGCACCCCAGGATCAAGCTGCTCATCGGCAACGCCGGCCGGGGATGGGAGCACTCCCTGGTCGCCGCGCAGGAGATCGTGGACCGCGCGGGTGACGAGAAGCTCGGGATGGACCGGCCGATCGCCGCGGTCGGGTTCGGCCACAGCGTCGTGCCCAACAGCCGCGCCATCCAGAGGGTCGGCGAGGCCTCGCTCGCCATGGTGGGCACCACCGCCACCTTCGACGACGTCGCCCAGTACGGCGCCCGCGAACACAGCGAGTTCTACTTCCCGATCTCCCCGCCCAACAGCCGGATCGCCGTGCAGGCCGCTCACTGGGCCCGGCACGGGGTGGCCTGGAGTGGCGCCGACGGGGTCGAGCACGGGCTGGAGGCGCACGAGACCGCCGTGGCCATCGCCAGCGGCCAGACCGATGCCGAGGGCGGGGAGCACGAGCAGTACGGCCCGCACCTGGCCCGGGAGTTCATCGCGGCCTTCCAGGCGCGCGGCGGACAGGTGTGGGAGGGAGCCGGGGAGCTCCACCGCGGGGAGTACGACGGCCAGGGGGTGCTGCTCTACCAGAGCGGCGACCTGGAGACCGACACCACCTACGCCGAGCAGCTGGAACGCCTGTGCACCCACGAGGACCCGCCGGACCTGCTCTACTACGCTGGCCGCTCCGCCGACTTCACCGAGTTCTACCGCCGGTTCATCCGGACCGGCGGCGAGGACTGCGTCGGCGGGCACATGACCATCCTCGGCGGTGATGACATCTCCAAGTTCGTCTCCGACGAGGAGGGTCTCATCGGCAGCAACGCCGCGCACCACTCGGTGTTCTACACGCCGCTGGCGCCCAGCGGCCCCTGGGGCGCACAGGGCGGCACCGGTGGCGACGCGGGCGGCAGCGACCAGGGGTTCTACGACGACGTCAACGCCCTGCTGCGGGACCTGTACGCGCAGGAGGACGAGGACGGCGACGTGAGCTTGGCGCCCAAGAAGGACCTGCCCTCCATCGCGCACGCCGCCGTGGCCAGCGATGCCCTCCTGGTGGTCTCCGAGGCCCTGCCCACCACCGGGATGAGCAGGGAGGAGCTCTCGGCCAGGAACCCGCTGCGCTGGATCGGCCTGGACCGGCACCCCTACCTGCGTACCCAGGAGCAGTACGAGGAGCAGCGCGACCTGCTGCACGGCAGGGTCAAGGGCACCCGCAACCTCACCGGGGTCTCCGGCTACATCGCCTTCGACGCCGAGAACGACGGCAACTGGTTCGAGGGCCGCATGGTGCAGCTGGTGCTGGTGGGCCCGGAGGTGGTCAACCCCGAGACCGACGACCGGCAGCGCCAGCACGTCATCCAAAGGTGCGGAATGCGCAACGCCAACACCGTGGAACCCGGGGAGCAGTGTCTGCCCGTGGTCTCCGGAGACCGGTGAGGGCCCGCGTGAGAGTATGCGTCCTGTGGACCACCAGAACCCTGCCGAACTGCGGAAACCGTACATGGGCGAACCTCTGCGCCGCTCGGCCCTGGCCGAGCACCCGATGACGCAGTTCCATCTGTGGTTCGGCGAGGCCTACGACTCCGGCCTCGCCGAACCCAACGCCATGGTGCTGTCGTCGGTGGAGCCCTCCGGCATGCCCCGTTCGCGCACGGTGCTGATGAAGGGCTACGACCGTTCCGGCCTGCGCTTCTTCACGAACTACACCTCGCGCAAGGGGCAGGCCCTGGACGCCGACCCGCGCGCCTGCCTGGTCTTCCCCTGGCACGCGATCCGGCGGCAGGTCCTGATCGCCGGCCGGGTGGAGCGGCTCAGCGACGAGGAGAACGACCTCTACTTCGCCTCCCGCCCGCGCGGCTCGCAGCTGGGTGCCTGGGCCAGTGAGCGGCAGTCCCAGCCGGTGGCGGACCGGACCGAGCTGGACCGCCTCTTCCACGAGTTCGACTCGGTGTGGCGCGCGGACGAGCCCATTCCCAGGCCCGCCTACTGGGGCGGTTTCCGGCTGGTCCCGCAGGAGGTGGAGTTCTGGCAGGGCGGCGAGGACCGCATGCACGACCGCTTCCGCTACCTGTGGCTCGACGCAGAAGGTGAGTGGGAGATCGAACGCCTCGCACCTTGAGAGGCCTCGCTCCCCGAGGGCGCTGCTGAGCGCCGCCCGGGAGGGCCGTCAAGGGACGATCCGATGAATCCGGACCCCCGGCCGAGGGTGATGTTGGTCGCGTCGTACGTGAGTTCGGGAGATGATGGGGCCTCCGGGGGCTCCCGCAAGGGTCTTTCGGATACTTCACGTTTCAACCAGCTAGCCTGTAGGCCTGTGACCTCGGACCCTTGACGGCTCCGGGGCGTGCGGGCCGGTTGTGTCCGTATAGTGAGACAGTGCCGAAATCCATGCCCGGCGCGCCACGATATGCTTGACCAATCGGTGGTCGCTCCCGCGGTCCTGCGGACGCCCCGGTCCCCACTCGGCCCCAGGGAATCACGTGGTCCCGGCCTGTGTTGTGAGAGACCTGCCGTGCCCGCACGTGACCGCGCGTCGGGCGCAGAGCCTTGGGAGGGGAGTCTTGACCGCACACGGGCTGATCGACACCACGGAGATGTACCTCCGTACGGTCTTCGAGCTCGAAGAGGAGGGCATCGTCCCGCTTCGGGCCAGGATCGCCGAGCGCCTGCACCAGAGCGGGCCCACGGTGAGCCAGACCGTCGCCCGCATGGAGCGCGACGGCCTGCTGAAGGTCGAGAACGACCGCCACCTGGTGATGACCGCCGAGGGTCGCAGGCTGGCCACCCACGTCATGCGCAAGCACCGGCTCGCCGAGCGCCTGCTCGTCGACGTCATCGGGCTGCCGTGGGAGGACGTCCACATCGAGGCCTGCCGCTGGGAGCACGTCATCTCCGAGGCCGTGGAGGAGCGTCTGGTGACGCTGCTCAACGCCCCCTCGGTGTGCCCGCACGGCAACCCGATCCCCGGCCTGGAGGAGCTCGGCCTGGAGGGGTACGCCCCTGAGCCGTTCACCGACGACTCCATCGTCCCGATGATCGACGCGGCCTCCAGCACGGAGACCACGGTCACCGTGCGCCGCATCAGTGAACAACTCCAGCCGGATGCCGACATCATGCTCACCTTGCGCAAATCCGGGGTACAACCGGGGCAGGAAGTAGTACTCCGGGCTTCGGACGACGGAGTGCGCGTCATCGGCGAGGGCGAGGACACCGAGCTCCCCGCTGGCGTCGCCGGGCACATCTTCGTCGCCAAGCCGTGAAACGTCCATACACGTTGATTGGTTGCTCATCGGGATTGTCTCATTGCGCTGCGGGAACGTTGACGGTGTTGCTACGCTCGCCCCAAGGTGCGGTCGTTCGGGGGACCCGGAGCGGGCATGTGTGCAGCTCATGACGGCGAGGTGGCGGCTAGATGACACGGTGGGGTGAGCCCTTCCGGGAGAGCGACGCGCTCGCCACGGCCGAGGTCGTAGACCAGGCCCAGATCGCCATCGTCGTCATCGACCGGTTCAGCCTCCTTCGCTACTGGAACCCGTACGCCCGCGAGCTGTTCGGGTTCGTCGGCGGGCGTGACTACGTCGGCCTGTCCCTGCTGGACATCGGCATCCACGAGTCCGACCGCGAACACGCCTCCCAACTGGCCCGCCGCGTCCTGCGCGGCGAGCCGTGGGAGGGCACGTTCGCTGTGCTCAAGGGCGACTCCACCTGGATCCACGTGCGGGCCCAAGCCGTGCCCATACGCGACGACTCCGGTGAGATCGACGGCATCACCCTGATCGCCCGTGAGGCCCTGCGCAGCGGGCGGGTCGAGGAGCAGTACGGCCTGCTCGAACGCATCGGCAGCCGCCTGGCCAGCTCGCTGGAGTTCGACTCCACGGTCAAGGGCGTGGCCGGGATCCTGGTGCCGCAGTTCGCCGACCACTGTTTCATCGACCTCTACGACCACGACCGCCTGGTCAGACAGGTCTCCGTGCACGCCGAGGGCTGGAGCCCGCCCGCGGACAGCTGGTTCGACGTCGGCGACGAGGTCCGCTACCCCGAACGCCACTTCGTCACCCAGGCGATGCGCCGACTGGAGACCGTGGTCAGTAGCGACTACCTCTTCGAGAACTCACCCAACGACCGCTCCGACCGGGTCTCCCGCCAGGTCGGCGTCACCTCCGCCATCGCCGCCCCGCTGCGGGCCCGCGGCGAGGTCCTCGGGGTGCTCACCCTCGCCCTCTCCGGGCTCTCCCCGCGCCAGAAGAGCAGCTACGGCGGCTTCGACCGGGACCTGGTCGGCGCCATCGCCTCCCGGGTCGCGCTGGCCATCGACAACGCCCGGCTGTTCGAGGAGGAGCGCAGCACCGCGCTCGCGTTCCAGAACAGCCTGCTGCCCAGCCACTTCCCGCCGCTGGACGGACTGACCGTCGCCCACCGCTACCTGCCCGCCGGGCCGCTCCAGGCGCACGGGCACGGCATCCAGACCCAGGTCGGCGGCGACTTCTACGACGCCATCCCGCTCTCGGCCGGGCGCGTCGGTCTGGTCATCGGCGACGTCGAGGGCCGGGGCCCGCACGCCGCCGCTGTCATGGGCCAGCTGCGTGCCGCGCTGCGCGCCTTCGCCCAGGCCGACCGGGAACCCGCGGACATCCTGCGCGAACTCGACGAATGGGTGCGCCAGCTCGGTACTCCCGACGGCAACGGCGGCGTCTGGATCCCCAGCGTGAGCTGCCTGTACATGGTCTACGACGCCTGGTCGCGCGAGCTCTCCTACGCCAACGCCGGGCACGCCTCCCCGCTGCTGATCACCTCCGACTCGGTCGAGGCCCTCGACCTGGAGGTCACCGACCGCATGCTGGGCGTGCGCGCCAAGGGCGGCTCCGGCGAGGACATCGTCTACCACCAGGCCAACCTGCGCCTGCCGCTGGGCGCCACCCTGGTCATGTACACCGACGGCCTGGTGGACCGGCGTCCGGTCGGCGGCAAGGCCGACCCGGAGCGCGCCCTGGAGCGAATGACCGAGCGCGTCGCCGAGGTCGCGGACAAGGACGTGGAGCAGATCGCCGAGGCCGCCGTGCACAGCGTGCCCGGCGAGCTGGACGACGACACCGCTCTGCTAGTCGTGCGCACCCACTCCGAGGAACTGGCGCTGCGCGAGGGCTGGTTCCCCTCTGAGGCCTCCACCGTAGGCGCCGCCCGCCACCTGGCGGCCGATACCTTCAAGGAGTGGGGGGTCGACCGAGACCAGGCCGAACTCGCTTGCCTGCTGGTCTCGGAGATCGTCACCAACGTGGTCATCCACGCCACCCCGCACCCGGTGCACCGCGAGTTCACCGGAAGCGGCGTCCTGGACTCGGAGACCCCGCTCGACTCGGGCGGGATGGTCGACGAGTTCGACGAGGACTGGAGCGATCTGCTGGAGGCGGTCGCCGAGGAGGACGAGTCCACCGACAACCCCGGTGAGAAGGAGTTCCTGCTCCGACTGCGCCGCGGCGCCAACGCGGTGTGGGTGGAGGTCTTCGACCACGATCTGCGCCTGCCGCGGATCCGCAGCGCCGCCGCGGATGACGAGGGCGGCCGCGGGCTGTACCTGGTCGAGCAGCTGGCCAGCCGTTGGGGATCGCGGCCCACCCCGGACGGCAAGGCCGTCTGGTTCGAGATGCCGATGCACGCCGACGAAGAGGCCGAGATCGAGGTCGAAGAGGCGGAGAAGGACGACGAGGAGTAGCCCGGCACGGTAGGGGTGCTTCGCACCGCGGTATGTGTCACCTCTTACCCGTGCGCACTCCGGGGCGCGCCGCGCGCCCCGGGAGCTCCTCCAGCGGATCATCGAAGCCGGACGGCTCTGATCCGCACGCCCCCGATCACACGGTCAGATTCACACCTGCCTGATCTGCGGTTGGGGTCCTTCTGCGCTGGTCGGGGACAGTATCGCCTCAAACCTGTTCCGGCCGGTGAAAAAAATGCCCCCTGCCCTCCTTGTTTGTCTGTAGTCGTCTGGTTACTTTATCTGTTGGTAAAGGGTCTGTCTGGCGCCAGGAATGGTGGTGTGCGCATTGTCTGTCAGGAGAGTGAAAGCTGTTCCGGGCTTCCCGGGGTGCATCATGGAACAAAGTCCCAAGAGGTCCCCGAGGCCGATCGCGGCCCGTTGAGGGGCATGCCGCGTACCGCCAGGGCGTCCGCGGGGACGGGGATCCGTCCGCCCGGGCCGCGGGGTTCGATTTCCCCGGGGCCGCACCGAACCCGTTGGTTAATGGCTTCCGAGGTGCGCCGAAAAGGTGCCAGGATTTCGGTTTGGCCACGGACGGTGACAATTTCACGCACGGCGGCGGTTCGGATAGCGAACAATTCCTTTGTCGATAGTCGAACGTGTCCTTTGGTAACACCCACCTGACCGCTGTCAAACCACCACGGTCGGGCTCGCTCGTACGGTCCTCACCCGCCTTTGGGCCGTCCGGCGGACCCGGCTTTCCCCCGGACACCGCAGGGCCCGCCACTCCAGTTGAGGTGCTGGAGCGGCGGGCCCTCGGTGTGGCTTCGGAGACGGGTTCGGGCACGGCTTCGGTCACGGGCCCGGGTGCGGGCTCAGCGGTAGGAGTTGGCCCACAGCAGCAGGCACACGAAGACGAAGAACACCACGATGCCGCTGGTCGCCCAGGGGATGTGGATCTTGGGTCGGAGCTTGCGCACGGCGATGACGAGCAGCGCCACCAGCAGCCCCATCACGATGAGGCCGTCCCACGATCCGCTCACGACCGGTCCCTTCGGGGTTCGGGGGTCCAACGGAGGCTACAGGCCCAGGCCCCGGCCCACGATCTCCTTCATGATCTCGGTGGTGCCACCGTAGATCGTCTGGACTCGGGTGTCCTGCCAGGCCCGCGCCACCGGGTATTCCATCATGTACCCGTACCCGCCGTGAAGCTGAAGGCACCGGTCCATCACCCGGTTGCACATCTCGGTGGTCCACCACTTGGCCATGGCCGCGTCCTCGACGGTCAGTTCACCCTTGTTGAGCAGCTCAACCGCCCGATCCACGTAGGTGCGGCCCATGTCCACCTCGGTGGCCAACTCGGCCAGGACGAAACGGGTGTTCTGGAATCGCCCAATCGAGCGGCCGAAGGCGGTGCGCTCTCGGCAGTACTCGATGGTGTGCTGGAGCATGTAGTCGGCCGAGGCGACCGCGCAGGTGGCGATGGACAGCCGCTCCTGGGGCAGGTTCTGCAGCAGGTGGATGAAGCCCTGGCCCTCGGTGCCGATCAAGTTGGCGACCGGGACGCGTACGTTGTCGAAGAACAGCTCCGCGGTGTCCTGGGCCTTCATCCCGATCTTGTCGAGGTTGCGGCCCCGATCGAAGCCGGCGGCGCCGCGCTCCACGGCGACCAGGGAGAAGCCCTGCGCTCCGGCCTCGGGGTCGGTCTGGCAGACCACGATGACCAGGTCGGCGTTGATGCCGTTGGTGATGAAGGTCTTGCTGCCGTTGATGACGAAATCGTCGCCGTCGCGCACGGCCGAGGTCTTGATCCCCTGGAGGTCGCTGCCGGTGCCGGGCTCGGTCATGGCGATTGCGGTGATGAGCTCGCCACTGGCGAAGCCGGGCAGCCATCGTTTCTTCTGCTCGTCGCTGGTCAGCCCCACCATGTAGGGCGCTATGACGTCGTTCTGCAGGGTGATGCCCAGGCCGCTGGCGTGCGCTCGGCAGATCTCCTCGTTGACGATCTGGTTGTACCGGTAGTCGTGCAGCCCGGTGCCCCCGTACTCCTCGGGGACACCGTGGCCGAGGAGGCCGACCCCGCCGGCCTTCACCCACACCTCGCGGGGCACGATCCCGTCCTTCTCCCACTGGTCGTGGAAGGGGACGACGTCCCTCTTGAGGAACTCGGCCACCGATTCGCGGAAGAGGTCGTGGTCGGCGTCGAAGAGTTCCCGCTTCATGCTCTGCTCCGGAGGTGTCGGGGATCACTGTTGTTCCCACACGGTAACCGAACCACATTCGGTTTTGAAGAGCGGGGGGCAAGCCGGGGCAAAGTTCCTGGCCGCTCGGGCGGTTCCTGCTGGTTTGGCGGAGTCTGGTTCCTAGGGTGGCCGGAGCAGGGTCGTGGAAGCAGCCGTGGAAGCAGGAGGGCTGCGCAGAGTCGGGCGGCCCGCACCCCGGGAGGCGATTCGATGTCCCAGAGCACCGCCGAACAGCGTGAACGGAGTGAACAGGGCGGCGGTCGGATCGCGCTGATCATGACCGCCCTGATGCTTGCCGTGCTGCTCTCGGCGCTGGACCAGACCATCGTCTCCACCGCCCTGCCGACGATCGTCTCCGACCTCGGCGGTCTGAACCACCTGTCCTGGGTGATCACCGCCTACCTGCTGGCCGTCACCGCCAGCACCCCGCTCTGGGGCAAGCTCGGCGACCAGTTCGGCCGCAAGCAGCTGTTCCTGTGGTGCATCGCGATCTTCCTGCTGGGGTCGGTGCTGTGCGGGATGGCGCAGGACATGCTTCAGCTGGTCCTGGCCAGAGGGCTCCAGGGGATCGGCGGCGGTGGTCTCATGGTGCTGGCCTCGGCGATCATCGGCGACGTCGTCTCACCCCGGGAACGCGGTAAGTACCAGGGGCTGTTCGGCGCGGTCTTCGGCGTCTCCAGCGTGGCCGGGCCGCTGCTGGGCGGGCTGTTCGTGGACCACCTGTCCTGGCGGTGGGTGTTCTACGTGAACATTCCGCTGGGGCTGCTCGCCTTCGTCACCGTCCTGGCCGTGCTGCCCCGCAACGCCCCGGTCGGCCGCCAAAATATCGACTACGCGGGCATTGTCCTGCTCGCCGCCACTGCCGTCTGCCTCACCCTGGTGGCCTCCTGGGGCGGCAGCGTCTACGCCTGGCTGTCCTGGCAGATCATCGTTCTGGCGGTGGCCGGTGTGGGCCTGGGCGTGAGTTGGTGGCTCACCGCCCGCCGAGCGAGCGACCCGGTGATGCCGCTCAGCCTGTTCCGCAACCCGACCATCGTGGTGGCCATGTCCATCGGCTTCTGTGTGGGCTTCGCGATGATGGGGTCGATGGCGTTCCTGCCGCTGTTCCTGCAGGTCGTCCACGGGCTCTCGCCGACCGCTTCGGGGCTGCACCTGCTCCCGATGGTGCTGGGCATGCTCATCACCTCCATCAGCAGCGGCCGCCTGGTCACCCGGACCGGCCGCTACAAGATCTATCCGGTGGTGGGGATGGCGCTCACCGCGATCGGTCTCTTCCTGATGTCGGGCATGGGCCCGGACAGCTCGCTGGTGGAAATGGGGGTCTACTTCTTCGTGTTGGGCGCCGGTCTGGGCCTGGTGATGCAGGTGGTGGTCCTGGTGGTGCAGAATGCCGCCTCCTACGACGACCTGGGTGTGGCGACCTCCTCGGCGACCTTCTTTCGCTCCATCGGCGGATCCTTTGGCACGGCGGTGTTCGGCGCGGTCTTCGCCGGGCAGCTCGCCTCGAACCTGGCCGCCCGGGCCGGGCAGATCGACCTGCCCGCGGGGGTGGACGCGAGCTCGCTGGAGAGCGACCCGAGCGTCATCGACCGGTTGCCCCCGCAGGTCCAGGCGAGCTTCCTGGAGGCCTACGCCGACGCCATCGACATGGTGTTCCTGTGGGCGGTCCCGATCGCCGTCGTCGGGTTCGTGCTGGCGCTGTTCCTACGCCAGGAACGGCTGCGCACCACGATCCGAACCCCGGACCTGGACGAGACGGTGGCCCCGGTGGCCGCGCCCAGCCGCAGCGCCATGGCCCAGGTGGAGCTCGAGGTCTACCAGGCCTGCGGGGCCGAGGGCGCCGAGACGATGTACGGGCGGCTGCGCGAGGCGGCCGGGCTGGAGGTCTCCACGGAGGCCTGCTGGGCGCTCAGCCACATCGGGGTCCGGGGGCCGATGAGCGTGGCCGAGCTGTCCACGATGTCCGGGCTGGACGCCTCCCGCTGGTCGGACGTCCACCGGGAGCTACTGGACGCGGGTTACCTGACCGGCGAGGACGATCCGTGGGAGCTCAACTGGCGGGGCGAGGACGCCGTGCGCGACCTGTACGAGTCGCAGCGGACGGCACTGCGTTCGCTGCTCTCCGACTTCGGGCCGGACGAGCACCCGGACGTCGTCGAGGTCCTGGAGCGGGTCACCGGTATCACCCTGGGTGACGACAGCGACGCCGGGTGGCCGCACGACAACGAGCACGACAACGAGCACGACAACGAGCACGACCACGCGCGCGACCACGAGCGTGGTTCTGAAGGGCGCTGACCTGCTGGGGAGATGTGAAAACGGGGGCGGGGTCTTGCCAGGAACCCAAAACCGAATACAGTTCGGTTCATCAGGACGTCACCATTCACGCCCCTTGGAGGATCCAGTGGCTGAGGCCTACATTGTCGGTGCGGTACGCACCCCCGTCGGCACGAAGAAGGGTGCCCTGGCCGCCGTGCACCCGGCGGACCTGGGCGCGCACGTCCTCAAGGAGCTGGTCGAGCGCACCGGTGTCGACCCAGCCGCGGTCGAGGACGTCATCATGGGCGTGGTCAGCCAGGCCGGTCCGCAGGCCCTTGACCTGGCCCGCACCGCGTGGCTGTCCGCCGGTCTGCCCGAGACCGTCCCCGGTGTCACCATCGACCGCCAGTGCGGCTCCTCGCAGCAGTCCATCCACTTCGCCGCCCAGGGCGTCATGTCTGGCACCCAGGACCTGGTCGTGGCGACCGGAGTGGAGAACATGGGCATGGTCCCCATGGGCGCCAACGTCCAGTTCGCCATCGACAACAACCTTCCGCTGTACGGCGAGGGCTGGATCGAGCGCTACGGCTTCCAGGAGATCTCTCAGTTCCGCGGCGCCCAGCTCATGTGTGAGAAGTGGGGCTACAAGCGCGAACAGCTGGAGGAGTTCGCGCTGGAGAGCCACAAGCGCGCCGCCGCCGCGCAGGAGGCCGGTTACTTCGACTCCCAGATCGCCCCGATCGCCGGGGTCGGCAAGGACGAGGGAATCCGCCCGGACACCACCATGGAGAAGATGGCCGGGCTCAAGCCGCTGCGCGAGGGCTGGGAGCTCACCGCCGCGATCGCCAGCCAGATCTCCGTGGGTGCTGGTGCGCTGCTCATCGCCTCCGAGAAGGCCGTGGAGCAGCACAACCTGACCCCGCTCGCCCGCATCGTCCAGCTGTCGCTGGTCGGCGACGACCCGGTCTACATGCTCACCGCCCCCATCCCGGCGACCAAGATCGCCCTGGAGAAGGCGGGCTTGAGCATCGACGACATCGACGTCACCGAGATCAACGAGGCCTTCGCCCCGGTCCCGATGTCGTGGATCGACGAGCTCGGCGCCGACCCGGCCAAGGTCAACCCGAACGGTGGCGCCATCGCCCTGGGCCACCCGCTGGGCGCGACCGGCTCCATCCTGATGACCAAGCTGGTCAACGAGCTCCACCGCACCGGCGGCCGCTACGGCCTCCAGACCATGTGCGAGGGCGGCGGCCAGGCCAACGTCACCATCATCGAACGCGTCTGACCCCAGTCGCCGAACGACGGGCCGCGCACCGACCAGGTGCGCGGCCCATTCGTCGTTTCACGCCCCCGGACCAGCGGGTTTACCTAGGATGGCCCCATGGAAGAGCTCACGCTGGAGCTCGACGACCAGCTGATGTCACGCATGCGGTGCTCAGCCGACCGTCGTGGCCTCAGCCTCAACGAGTACGTGACCTGGGTAGTGCGGGTGGCCGTCGGAGCCGAGCCGAGCGCTGACGAAGACCAGGAGCTCCGCGCCCGCCTCGCCGAGGCCGGGCTGTTGAACTCGCCGGACAGCGACGCCTCGCACGGAAGCCGTCTGGTGCAACGGCTGCGGGGGAAGAGCAACACGGGGATGACCACCGACGAGATCATGGACCTCACCCGAGGGGAGTGAGGCGCCCGGGTCAGGGGAGGATCACCCGCATGTCCTCCAGCAGGGTGTACATGTCCTCTTCGCCTTCGCTCCAGGAATCGCTGAAGGAACAGCGGTACAGGAACTGCAGCTCATCGTCACCGTGCCAGTAGCTGCCGGCCCGGACCCCCACGTCGCTTTTCTCGCCGACGACTTCCGTGGTGTGGAACTCGACGGTCTCCTCTTCCTCGCCATCAACTGCGATCTCGATCGGATCGATCGTGTTGATGTCGGCCCCGGCGACACTGTCGCCGAGCTGGGAGCCGGCGAGGGCGGTCTGGTCCCGAGAGCTGCTCTCCGGGGTGATGTACCGGGGTGAAGTGGCCACGTCTTCCTTGTAGTGGAAGGTGATTCGGCAGGAATCATTCGTGAAGTCGGCCCACCTCTCCCACTCCTCCGGGTCGGTTACCCAGTCCTGGGCCTCTTCGGGCAGGGACCAGGCGAGGCCGCTGTCGGCCGGGAACTGGATGTACTCCCTGTTGTCCTGGGCGCAGCCAGTAATTGCGAGCAGGGTGGCAGCTCCGGCGAGTGCTGCCGTTTTTGTCATCAAATCGGGGGTTTTGGGCATGGCAAGTGATCCTGCCAGAAGCCACGGACAGTCACCGAATCGGTACCGGGGGACTGAGGCCCTCGCCGCCGATGCCGTTCTCCAGGCCGAGCCAGGCAGCCATCTCCTTCAGCTGTTCCACCAACTCGGGCATGGTGTCGGTGGGAGCGTCCTCCTCCAGGGTGATCTGGCGGGCGAGCAGGGTGCCCGAGGCGCGGTCCGCCTTGAGGTCGACCCGGGCGACCAGGTCCTCGCCGAGCAGGAACGGCAGCACGTAGTAGCCGTGCACGCGTTTGGCAGCGAGCACGTAGATCTCCAGGCGGTACCGGAAGCCGAACAGCTCCTCGGCGCGGTCGCGCGTCCAGACCAGGGAGTCGAAAGGGCTCAGTAGGGCGCGGGCGTCCACCTTGCGGGGGATGCGGGCGTCCTTGTGCAGGTAGGCCGGGTGGTTCCAGCCGCGCACGGTGACCGGAACGAGTTCGCCGGAGTCCACGAGGTCACCGATGGCGGCGCGGGACTCGGTGCCCTTGAGCCGGAAGTAGTCGCGCAGGTCGGGTTCGGTGGCGATCCCGTGGGCGCGGGCGGCGATGGCCACCAGCTCCCGGTGGGCCTCTTCCGGTGAGGGGTGGGGCAGAGCGTGGACATCGGCGGGCAGGACGCGTTCGGGTAGGTCGTAGCGGCGTTCGAACTGGGTGTTGCGGCCATTGGAGGTGAGGTCGCCGATCCAGAACAGGTACTCCAGGCACTTCTTGACCTCGGACCAGTTCCAGCCCCAGTGGTCCTTGGCCCGGGGCAGGTCGTGGGCCAGGGCGGCCTCCACCTCGCGGGCGGTGGCCGGGCCGATCCGGGCCACCTCCTCGTACGCCGCCTTGACCAGCTCGGGGCTGTTCTCGCGGACGCCGTTCATCCACCCCACACGTTCCTGGGCGCGGTTGCGCTCCATCCGGTGCCGCATGAGGCGGTGGGTGGCGGGCGGAACCAGGCTCGCCTCGTGCGCCCAGCACTCGACCAGCCGGGCCGGGCTGGCGCCCGCGGCGGTGGTGGTGGCCCGGTCCAGCAGGGCGGGGGAATAGCCGCCCAGGCGGGCGAACACCGGGAGGTACTGGCTGCGGGCCAGCACGTTCACGCTGTCGATCTGGAGCAGCCCCACCCGGCGCACGACCCGGGCCAGGTGGGTGAGGGTGGCTTCGCCGGTGGGTCTGGGGTCCTGGAAACCCTGGGCGGCCAGGGCGATCCGGCGGGCCTGGGACAGGGAGAACTCCGCGTCGCGGCGGGGGTGCGGTGCAGCCATCTGGCCACCGTAGCCCCCGCCGACGACATTTTTCGGAGCGCGTCCGTCGTGAGGGCTCAGCCCATGCGGCGGTGCTGGTTCTCCTCCTTGGACGGGCCGGGCGCGGCCGGGGCGATCAGCGGCCCCGGCAGGGACGGGTCGAGCACGCCCTCCTCCAGCCAGGTGTAGGAGTCGTTCATCAGGCGGCGGGCGAGCTTGCCGTCCAGGTCGTCGGTATTGGACCACAGCCCTTCGAAGAGGGTGTGGATCCGCAGCCGGGCCTGGTGGCAGAACACGTCGGCCAGCTCCTGCGGGGTGGTGCCGCGATCGGGGTGGGCGTCCGCGTCGGCCTGGGCGCGCACGATGACGGCGGTCATCGCGAACAGTTCGGCGCCGATGTCCACCACGCGCCCCAGGAAGCCCTGCTTGACCTCCATCTTCCCCTGCCAGAGCGACATCGCGTAGAACGTGGACCGGGCCAGCTTGCGCGAGGTGCGCTCCACGAAACGCAGGTGGGCGGCGAGCGGACCGAACTCCACGAAGGCCGACGGCACCTGGCCCTGGCCGACCACCAGGGTTGGTAGCCACTTGGCGTAGAACCCGCTCGCCCTGGCCAGCGCCCGTGCCTTGTCGGAGCGGTCGGCTTCGGGGTCGATGATGTCTCCGGCCACGGACAGGTGCGCGTCCACCGCCTCACGGGCGATCAGGAGATGCATGATCTCCGAACTTCCCTCGAAGATTCTGTTGATGCGTAGGTCGCGGAGCATCTGTTCGGCGGGCACTCCGCGCTCACCGCGCGCGGCCAGGGAGTCGGCGGTCTCGAAACCGCGACCGCCGCGGACCTGGACGAGTTCGTCGGCGATCGTGTACGCCATCTCCGAGGCCCACAGCTTGGCGATGGCCGCCTCGATGCGGATGTCGTGGCGCTTGTCGTCGGCCATCTGACTGGACAGGTCCAGCATGGCCTCCATGGCGTAGGTGGTGGCGGCGATGAAGGACAGCTTCTTGGCCACCTCCTCGTGCTTGCCGACCGGGCGGCCCCACTGGACGCGTTCGCGCGCCCACTCTCGGGCGACCTTGGTGGCCCACTTGCCCGCGCTCGCGCACATGGCGGGCAGGGACAGGCGGCCGGTATTGAGGGTGGCCAGGGCGATGCGCAGCCCGTGTCCCTCCTTGCCGATCCGGTTGGCGGCGGGCACCCGCACCTGGTGCAGGCGGGTGACGCCGTTCTCCAGCCCCTTGAGCCCCATGAAGCGGTTGCGGTGCTCCACGGTGATGCCGGGGGAACCGCCCTCGACGACGAACGCCGTGATGCCGCCGCGGTGGCCGGGGCTCTCGGGCACGCGCGCCATCACCACGAGGAGTTCGGCCACCACACCGTTGGTGGTCCACAGCTTGACCCCGTCCAGCACGTACTCCGAGCCGTCCTCGGTGGGCGTGGCCGTGGCGTGCAGCCGCGCCGGGTCGCTGCCGACGTCGGGTTCGGTGAGCAGGAAGGCGCTGATCGCACCCCCGGCGCAGCGGGGCAGGAACTCCCGCTTCTGCGCGTCGGTGCCGAACATGGAGACCGGTTGCGGGACGCCGATGGACTGGTGTGCCGAGAGCAGGGCGCCGATCGCGGGGGAGACGGAGCCGACCAGCATCAGTGCACGGTTGTAGTACACCTGCGTGAGGCCGAGCCCGCCGTACTCGCTGGAGATCTTCATCCCGAACGCGCCGACGTCGCGCAGGGCCGCGATGGTCTCGTCGGGGATACGTTCCTCGCGTTCGATCCGCTGGGGGTCGATGTCCTCGCACACGTCCCTGAGCTTGGCGAGGAACGCCTCACCGCGCTGGCGCGCGGGTTCGTCGGGACGGGGGAAGGGGTGGACCAGGTCCAGGCGCAGGCGGCCCAGGTACAGCTCCTTGGCGAAACTGGGCTGGCTCCAACCGCTCTCGCGGGCCTGTTCGGCCACCTGACGAGCCTTGCGCTCGTCGACCTCGGGTTGGTTGGCCCCGGGTCGGGCGCCGGATTGGGGTTCGACCGTCGACATGGGCGTGCTCACCTCACTGAGGGAAAGGTCGATGTGGTCTGAGTCACAGGCCTACCCTGGGTTGGTGGATCTGACTCTCGGGCGCGCCGAGGAGCTGGTGGACTCTTCGTGCCTGGCGCCTCCTGCCTGCCTGGTCGGTGCGGTCTCCCGGCGCGGCAAAGTCCCAGTTCATGGGCCTGGAGGTAACTTTCTGCCCGCTTTGGGGCAAAAACCTTGCGCGCAATGCGAACCGTTTGCATGGGTTGGCCGTCCAACGGGGCGCGACGGAAACCAACCGAGCATGTGCCGGGAGTCGCCCAAGCCCCGGTGCGGAGGACGGCCGCACCGGGGCTTCTTCATGTGTCCACACCTGTTCACCCCGTGTGTTCGGTGGTCCACCGGTGTGTTGCTCCAGGTCCGACCAGCTCGTCGCCGCGATCCTCTAGCCTTTGGCTGTGCGTATCGCGACATGGAATGTGAACAGCAGCCGCGCCAGGGCCGAGCGGATCGGCGACTGGTTGGACCGGAGCGACGTCGACGTCCTCGCCATGCAGGAGACCAAGGCCCGCGACCACCAGTTCCCCGAGTCGGTTTTCACCGACCGCGGGTACGAGGTCGCCCACCACGGGCTCTCCCAGTGGAACGGGGTCGCGATCGCCTCGCGGGTGGGGCTGGAGGACGTCCGGATCGGCTTCCCCGGGCAGCCCGGCTTCGGTGACCCGGAGGAGCGCGAGGCCCGCGCCATCGCAGCCACCTGCGGCGGCGTCCAGGTGTGGAGCCTGTACGTGCCCAACGGCCGCGAGGTCGACCACCCCCACTACGCCTACAAGCTCCGCTGGCTGGAGGCCCTGCGCGAGGCGGGCGCCGCACGCCTGGCCGAGGTCCCCGAAGCGCAGATCGCCTACGTCGGCGACTTCAACATCGCTCCACAGGACGACGACGTGTGGGACATGGCCGCCTTCGAAGGGCTGACCCACGTCACCGAACCCGAGCGGGCCGCCTTCGCCGAGCTGGTGGACGCGGGCTTTTCCGAGGTCGTGCGCGACTACACCCCCGGACCCGGCGTGTACACGTACTGGGACTACAAGGGGCTGGCCTTCCCCAAGCGCAAGGGCATGCGCATCGACTTCGTGCTCGCCTCGCCCGCGCTGCGGGCCCGGGTGACCGGAGCGAGCATCGACCGCGAGGAGCGTAAGGGCAAGGGCGCCTCCGACCACGCCCCGGTCATCGTTGCCCTCGACGGTGCCGACAGCCAGCCGGTCGACCGGCCCCAAACCAAGAAGTGACCCGGCCTAAGAAGTGACCCGGCCCAAGGGCCGAGCGAACCCGACTCGTGACCCGGTCGAAAACCCGGGAAACCCCGAGCAGTGAACAGCGAAGTGAGTAACGAAGTGAGCTCCGCAGCACCGCGCCTCGCCGTATTCGGCAGCGTCAACATGGACCTGGTGGCCTACGTGGACGAGGTGCCCGGCGGCGGCGAGACCGTCACCGGCACCGACTTCCGGCAGGTTCCCGGCGGCAAGGGCGCCAACCAGGCGGTGGCGGCCGCGCGGGCCGGGGCCGACGTGACCTTCCTCGGCGCGGTCGGCGACGACGCCTTCGGCACCGAACTGCGCGACAACCTGGTGGCCGGCGGGATCGACGTCTCCGGGCTGCGCACGGTCCCCGGGGTGTCCGGGGTCGCGCACATCGTCGTGGACGGCCACGGCGGCAACCGCATCATCGTTGTCCCCGGAGCGAACGGCGAGGCCGGGGTCTCCGAGGGCGACGAGGCGCTGGTGGCCGGGTCCGCGGCGCTGCTGCTCCAGCTGGAGCTGCCCATGGACGCGGTGGTCGCCGGGGCCCGCCTGGGCCGCGGGCTGGGCGTCCCGGTTTACCTGACGCCTGCCCCCGCGCGCGAGCTCCCGGAGGAGCTGCTGGAGAACGTGGACGTCCTGGTGCCCAACCAGCACGAGGCCGCGGCGATCACCGGGCACACCGAGCCGTACGCCGCCCTGGCGGCGCTGCTGGAGAGGGTGCCCGAGGTGCTGCTGACACTGGGCGAGGGCGGCTCGTTGTACGGGCGCCGCGGTGAGGAGCCGGTGCATGTTCCGGCGCTCCGGGTAGAAGCGGTGGACACGACCGCGGCCGGGGACACGTTCTGCGGTTCGTTCGCGGTGGCCCGGGCGGAGGGCCGGTCGGCGCGGGAGGCGATGGAGTTCGCCGCGGCGGCGGCCGCGATCTCCGTGGGACGGCACGGAGCCAGCTCCTCGATGGCCTCGCGGGACGAGGTCGAGGCTCTGCTCAAGGGCTGATGCGGTTGTACTCAGCGGTTGAGGTGGCCGTGCCGGTGATCCCCGTCAGTGGCCCTGCCGACGGACCGGAGGATCGGGCACATGCCCTGGCCCGTGCGGTCAGGAGGTGTGCCCGATCTGTTTGAGGAAGGGCGCGGGATCCTGGTTCTGCAGGCGCACCTCCAGCACGATGTCCACAGTGTCGCCCACGATCCGCCCGCCCCAGGGCGTCGATCCGCCGTCGCCGACTCCGAAGTCGGACAGGCTGATCCGGGTGGTGGCGGAGAAGTAGTGTCCGTGGGTGTCGTCGGGGGAGCCGAGGTCGGGGGCGTCACCCACCCACTCCGAACTCAGGCTGACCGGGACCTGCTTGCCGTGGATCTCGAGGTCGCCGTGCAGGCGGAAGGAGTTGTGCCGTCTGGTCTGCTCTAAACCGGTGGAGGTGAAGCGGATCTGCGGGTGCTGCTGCACGTCCAGGAAGTCGGGGGAGCGCAGGTGCGCATCGCGCGCGTTGACCCCGGTGTTGACGCTGGTGGCGTCGATCGCGATGGATACCGAGGACCGGGTGGGGTCTTCGGCCACCCGGACCTGCCCCTCGGCCTGGCCGAAGGTGCCCTGA
This sequence comes from Nocardiopsis valliformis DSM 45023, assembly GCF_000340985.1. NCBI lineage: Bacteria > Bacillati > Actinomycetota > Actinomycetes > Streptosporangiales > Nocardiopsidaceae > Nocardiopsis > Nocardiopsis valliformis. Next base: position 14,937 of record NZ_ANAZ01000024.1, on the reverse strand, counting down.
ACCCGGCCGAACCGCAGGTAGTGGGCGACGAAGATCAGGCTGGAGTGCAACGGGTCGAGGTGCCAGGTACCGGGGCCCGGGCCGAACTCCGCGTGGGTGGATGTCATAGGCGAAAACTCCCTTTATGTCCCGTATGCGGCAAACGTCCACACACTTTAGGTCTGATGCCCCACCGGAACCCCGGGTTCCGGCCTGACCTGCGGCGAGACATTCGACTCGGGCTTTTCGCGAAGGTGCTCAAACCGCCCCTGGCAAGGCGAATCGGCTTATTTATGTGGGCTGTTCGAGGTGCTTCGGTGACCCCGCCCACGGCCGGTTCCGGCCATCGGGGGAGCGGGGTTCCGGCCGCCCTCCGCGCACACGAGTCGCGCATACGAAAGGAGGGCCAGGGCGCTGGGCTCCGACCCTCCTTCGTGTGCTCTGGATACCGCTACCTACGGCTACATGTACTCGGGTGACTCCACGCCGAGCAGCTCCAGTCCTTGGACCAGCACGCGCAGTGCCACGGAGACCAGCGCCAGCCGCGACTCGCGTTCGGCCTCGGTCCCGGCGGTCAGCACCGGGCAGTGCTCGTAGAACGCCGTGAGGTTCTGCGCCAGCTCGAACAGGTACGTGGACAGGCGGTGCGGCTGGAGGTGGTCGCCGACCTGCTCCACCACCGCGCCGAAGCCCAGCAGCTTGAGCGCGAGGTCGCGCTCGGCGCCCTCGGCCACGGTGATCTGCCCGTCGATCGCCTGCGGGTCCACCCCGCCCTTGCGGAAGATGGAGCGGATCCGGGCCTGCGCGTACTGCAGGTACGGGCCCGTGTTGCCGGTCAGCGCCAGCATGCGGTCGAAGTCGAACACGTACTCGGTGTCGTGCGAGACCGACAGGTCCGCGTACTTCACCGCGCCGATGCCGACCTTGTAGGCGATCTCGGCCTGCTGCTCGGCGTCGAGGTCGGGGCGGTTCTGCGCGACCACGGCCGCGGCCCGCTCGATCGCCTCGTCCAGCAGTTGCATGAGCCGGACCGGCTGGCCGCTGCGGGTACGCAGGATCTTGCCGTCCGGGCCCAACACGTTGCCGATCTGCACGTGCGTGGTCTCGACGCTGTCCTGCAGCCAGCCGGCCTTGCGGGCGGTGGCCCACACCATCTTGAAGTGCATGGCTTGCGGGGCGCCGACCACGTACAGGACGCGGTCGGCCTTGAGGTCGTCCACCCGGTAGCGCACGGTCGCCAGGTCCGTGGTGGCGTAGCCGTAACCGCCGTCACTCTTGCGGATGATCAGCGGCACCGGCTTGTCCTCGCGGCCGGTGAAGCCCTCGAGGAACACGCACAGCGCGCCGTCGCTGACCTCGGCGATGCCCTTGGCCTCGAGCTCGTCGCAGACGTCGGCGAGCACCGCGTTGTAGCTGCTCTCCCCGGCGAGGTCGTCATCGGTGAGGGTGACGCCGAGCTTGGTGTAGACCTTGTTGAAGTAGACCTTCGACAGGCCCACCAGCTTGCGCCACAGGCGCAGGGTCTCCTCGTCGCCGCCCTGGAGGGCGACCACTCGGCGGCGCGCGCGGGCGGCGAACTCGTCCTCGCCCTCATCGGAGGAGTCGAACTTGGTCCGGGCCGCCTGGTAGAAGGCGTTGGGGTCGGTGGTGAGCAGGTCGGCGTCGGGGGACTCCTCACCGACCTCCAGCAGGTGCTCGATGAGCATGCCGAAGGGGGTGCCCCAGTCACCGATGTGGTTCTGCCGGATGACGTTGTGGCCCAGGAACTCCAGGGTCCGCGCCAGGGAATCGCCGACCACGGTGGTGCGCAGGTGCCCGACGTGCATCTCCTTGGCCACGTTGGGCGCGGAGTAGTCGAGCGGGATGTTCAGGCGCTCCTGGAGCGGCACACCTACGCGGGGGTCGTCGAGGAGCTGACGGGTCTGCTCGGCGATCCAGTCCTCGCGGAGCGTGAGGTTGATGAAGCCCGGCCCGCTGACCTCGACGTCGCGGCAGACGTCGGACACGTCGAGGTGCTCCATGATCGCCGCGGAGACCTCGCGGGGCTTTCGGCCCAGGCGCTTGGCGAGCGCGAGTGCGGCGTTCGCCTGGTAGTCAGCGAACTGGGACGGGCGGATGACGGGGTCGGTGTCGGCGAACTCGGGGCCGAAAGCGGCGCCGAGGGCGGACTGGACCCGTCGCGAGAGTACTTCCTGCGGGTCGGCCATACCCCTAAGCCTACCGACCGGGCATGCCCTTCCCGCCAGTTGTCAAACAGGCCACACGGGCCCTGTGGAGCGTGGGGGGCTGGATACGCTCCCCGCATGAACCACCGGACGAGTGAACCGAATGACCCGAAGAGTGAGTCGTGGGCGGAGCCGCGGGGCGGTCTGTGGGACCCGGAGGCTCCGGGTGTGCTGCGCCTGCCCTCGGGGCGGCTGGTCCGCGGCCGGGGCCTGGGCTATCCGCTGCCGGAGGGCCCGCGCCCGGAGTTCGGGCTGTACCTGCTGGACCACGCGCCGCCGACCTTCACCTGGACCAACCACTGGGTGTCCTGGGAGGACTTCGGGCTGCCCTCCGATGACGCGGAGGCTCTGTCCCGCTTCCGGGAGGCCCTGGAACGGGCGGGTCGGGAACGGGTGGAACTGGCCTGCCTGGGCGGGCGCGGACGCACCGGGACCGCGCTGTCCTGCCTGGCGGTGCTGGACGGAGTCCCGGCGGAGAAGGCCGTGGCCTACGTGCGCGAGCACTACTCTCCGCACGCGGTGGAGACCCCTGAGCAGGAGCGCTACGTGCGGCGTTTCGGGCGCTGACCCGGTTGGAGCCTGTGCACGCACGCCGGGTGGTCCGCTGCGCTCTGGCAGCCGAGGATCCTGGAACGCCCTGGACGGTTGGTGAGGGAGTCTCTAAAGGCCGAAAGGGTAGCCGGGGATGGCTTCTTTCGCCGCACCTTGCGATTCGAAGTCGATTTCCTGGAATTCAGATATCTCGATCCCGGCCTCTGCTTCAGCTGGCGCCGAAGGCTGGTTTTCGGCACCCTTGGTGATCCGATTTGTGGCGTTCGGGACTTGGGTCAGTGGTCACCCCGGGGTGTGTGTAACTATTTTATATCGGGCGATTGGGTCCTGTTTCGGGATTTCTTGAAGAGAATTTTTTTCTGTCGCTGTCCTGCGAGCGTTTTTGGTGTGGAAATTATGAGTTCTTGTGGGTAGCGTGCGTGGCTAAGAGGGCAGTGGCACGCTCTTCGAAAATTCGTTCGGAGGGTTGTGTAGATCCTCTTCCAGGGCACGATTGGGAATCGTGTCCGCATTAGCACGCGATCCTTGTTTTTCGGTATCCGAATCAGGAGTACGTGGTTATCTATGGCGCCTGTTCTCACTCGAACTCTCAACCGATCCCTGCCGATCCACTGGGCAGCGGCCGGACTCGCTTTCCTGCTCGTTCTGAGCGTGCTCGCCCTCACTCCGGACAGCGCGCGAGCCCAGGTGGCCCCTGTTGGTCTCGGCAGCGCTGACTCGTTCGCGGTCCTGGCGGGCCAGACCGTCACCAACACCGGATCCACCCAGATCTCCGGAGATGTGGGCGTGAGTCCGGGAACCGCGATCACAGGCCTCACCCAGGATCAGGTCAACGGCGAGATCCATGAAGGGGGCGCCGTGGCGCTCCAGGCGCAGAACGACCTGACCACCGCTTACAACGACGCCGCGGGGCGGACCCCGGCGACCGCTCTGCCAGACGACATCGGCGGGCAGACGTATATCGAAGGTGTCTACCGGCACGCATCCCAGCTTGAGCTGACCGGGACCGTCACCCTCGACGCTCAGGGCGACCCCGACGCCGTCTTCATCTTCCAGGTCGGATCCGCGTTCATCACCGCGTCGGGTAGCAGGGTCTCGCTGATCAATGGGGCTCAGGCATGCAACGTCTTCTGGCAGGTCGGGAGCTCCGCGACGCTGGGCACCAACTCGACGTTCGTGGGCAACGTTCTCGCCCTGACGTCGATCGCCGCGCAGTCGGGGACCACAGTGGACGGAAGGCTTCTCGCTCGGGAAGGCGAAGTCACCCTCGACAACAACACCATCCAGCGCGCTGACTGTGACAACGGCAACGGCGACAACGGGGACAACGGCAACGGCGACAACGGGAACGGGAACGGGGACAACGGGAACGGAGACAACGGGAACGGGAACGGCGACAACGGGAACGGGGACAACGGGAACGGGAACGGGGACAACGGGAACGGCGACAACGGGAACGGGGACAACGGCAACGGCGACAACGGGAACGGGAACGGGGACAACGGCAACGGCGACAACGGGAACGGGAACGGGGACAACGGCAACGGAGACAACGGCAACGGGGACAACGGCAACGGAGACAACGGCGACAACGGCAACGGGAACGGAGACAACGGGGATAACGGGAACGGCAATGGCGACAACGGATACGGCGGTTACGCGCTTCGTTGACAACGAACGCGATGAGGTTCGCCAGTGCCCGACTGATTGCGCGTCTGGTGCTCTGAAGTGACCTCGTAGCATCCGCGCTCTGGCCCGTCCCGCCTCGTAGGACGAGGGGCGGGCCAGAGCTGTTCGGACTCCGCCGGCCGGTTTCGTGCGTGTCGACGACCCAGCGAGATCGGAGTCCGGGTCAGCGGTCTTCGGTGCGCCGGTGCAGCCAGTGGGGGGAGCGGTGCGGAACCCGGCGGCGGATCTGTTCGCCTATCCGGCCGCCGGACAGGTCGTGGGCGAGTCGGCAGGCGTGCGCGATGCCCTCGGGATGGCTGTCGCCGTGGGCGATGACGACTGTGCCGTTGAGGCCCAGCAGGGCCGCGCCACCGTAGGTCTCACTGTCGAAGCGCTCCTGGAGCTTGCGCAGGGCGCCGCGCTGGAGCATCGTCCCCGCCTTGGCCATGGTGGAGGAGGTGAGCGCCTCCTTCACGGCGTTCAGGGTGAAGGCCGCGGTCCCCTCGATGGTCTTGAGTGCCACGTTGCCGCTGTGGCCGTCGGTGACCACCACGTCGACCTTCCCCCGGAACAGGTCGTGGCCCTCGATGTTGCCGCGGAAGTCCATGGTCTCCGAGCCCTCCGCCAGGGCGGCCAGCATCTCGCTGGCCCTGCGGATGAGCTTGTTGCCCTTGCCCGGCTCCGAACCGATGTTGAGCACGCCCACGCGCGGCCGTTCGACCCCGAAGGCGGTCTGCGAGTAGGCGCAGCCCAGGTGCGCGAACTGGACCAGCATCTCCGGCTTGGCGTCGGCATTGGCCCCCGCGTCCACCATGATCGTCGGTACCGGTCCGGTGGGAAGGGTCACCGCCAGAGCCGGGCGCAGTACACCCGGCTGGGTGCGCAGCCGCACCGTGGAGGTGGCCACGATCCCGCCGGTGGAGCCCGCCGACACCAGGGCGTGGGCGTCGCCCCGGCGGATCAGCCGGCAGGCCACCGCGGCGCTGGAGCGGGGCCGCCGCCAGCTGGCCAGCGCCCCCTCGTGCATCGCGATGTCGTCCTCGGCGTGCACCACCGGGATGTCGCGCAGGGCGCCTTCCTCGGCGAGCATGGCGGCGATCTCGGTCCGCCGTCCTACGAGCAGGACCCGCAGGCCCAGTTCGCGCACGGCCATGACGGCGCCGCGCACGATCTCGCGGGGCGCGTTGTCTCCGCCCATGGCGTCCACCGCGATGATCGGCGGTGACGTACGCGGGACCGGGGAGTCCGCGTCGGATGTGCCAGTCACAGCTTCCTCACACGGTCGGTTGGTGTTCGGCGGGCGGGTAGTGTGTGCCGTTCGCGCAGCTCGACACGGGTCGGTGCCACGGGTGCCAGCACGGCTTCGCGGCAGGGGTGAGCACGCCCTCAGGGGCTGTGCGGGTGGTGTGGTGACACGCTATCGGGTCGTCCTCGCTCCGCCTGCGGACGGCACCTTCGCGCACCCATGCGAGGATACTTCCAGTATGTCCAGGTCAGGGCTGGATATTGCGCAGAGTGGGTACAAATCCCCTAGTCGGGGTATACCCGCTCGCTGGCTCGGTCACTGGCAACACTCCGAGCACAGCTGATAACCGAATTTCATCCCACGGTGGTCTCCCCGGTACCCGTATGCCGGAACCACCGGTTCAGGGCTGCCCTCCTTCACCAGGGAGGGCCCCTGTTCAACCGCAGGAGAGGAGAGGCGTGAGCGTTACGCCAGACGTGGCACAGTCCCCGTCCGCCGGACGTCGGTTTCGTGCCTACACGACGAAACACCTCGACGAGCTCACAGCGCGAGCCGGTCTCGCCGCCGACGAGCAGCTCGCGGTCAAGGCGGTCGCCAATGTGCTTCCGTTCCGCGTCAACAGCTACGTCATCGACGAGCTGATCGACTGGGATGCCGCTCCGGACGATCCGATCTACCGCCTCGTCTTCCCGCAGGCCGACATGCTGCCGCAGGACGACGTCGCCAGGATCGCCGACCTGATCAGCTCGGGCGCCGGGCGCAAGGAGCTTAACGAGGCCGCCAACCAGGTCCGGGCCAAGCTCAACCCGCACCCGGCCGGCCAGATGGACCTCAACGTGCCCACCTCGGGCAACGAGGAGCCCATCCCGGGGATCCAGCACAAGTACAAGGAGACGGTGCTCTTCTTCCCGAAGCAGGGGCAGACGTGTCACGCGTACTGCACCTACTGTTTCCGCTGGGCGCAGTTCGTCGGCGACGCCGACCTGAAGTTCGCGTCCGGTGAGATCGACCAGATGGTCGAGTACGTGCGCTCGCACCCCGAGGTCACCAGTGTCCTGTTCACCGGTGGCGACCCGATGATCATGGGTGAGGGGGTCATCTCCCGCTACATCGAGCCGCTGCTGGAGATCGAGCACCTCGAGGCGATCCGGATCGGGACCAAGGCGCTGGCCTACTGGCCGCAGCGCTTCACCACCGACCCGGACGCGGACGACACGCTCCGCCTGTTCGAGAAGGTTGTGGCTTCGGGCAAGAACCTCGCGTTCATGGCCCACTTCTCGCACCCGAACGAGATGAAGCCCGAGCTCGTGCAGGAGGCCGTGCGCCGGATCCGCGCCACGGGGGCGGTCATCCGCACCCAGGCCCCGCTGATCCGCACGATCAACGACGACTCGGCCACGTGGGAGGACATGTGGCGGACGCACCTGCGCCACGGCATGGTGCCCTACTACATGTTCGTCGAGCGTGACACCGGCCCGCAGGACTACTTCGCGGTGCCGCTGGCCGAGGCGTACGACATCTTCCGCGGTGCCTACACGAAGGTCTCGGGCCTGGCCCGGACCGTGCGCGGCCCGTCGATGTCGGCGACACCGGGCAAGGTGTGCGTGGACGGTGTGACGGAGATCTTGGGAGAGAAGGTCTTCGTTCTGCACTTCATCCAAGCGCGCGACCCGGAGCTGGTCGGCAAGCCCTTCTTCGCCAAGTACGACGAGAAGGCCGCCTGGTTGTTCGACCTCAAGCCCGCCTTCGGCGCCACTCACTTCCCGTGGGAGCAGGCCCCGATCGGCACCAACGGCCTGGTCGACCCCACTCGCCTCTAGCGCGCTGGCGGGGTAGCCGAACAGTCAGGCTACGCAGGCGGTAATGAGGCTGTGCGGCGGTAACACACGGAGCCCGGCACCTGGGAGGTGCCGGGCTCCGTTCGTGTCCGCGTCGTGGACGGAAACACAGCCGCCGCGGGACGGGGTCGACCGCGCGGCTGACGGCGCGGACACGTTTCCTGGGCTGGTCTGCCGGTGGGGGAAGAGGTGCCCAGGGTGGGGGATTTCGGGGAGGGTCTGGGGTGTGGGGTCCGTGTTCCGGATCCCGGGGTGTCGGATCCGGGGAGCCGGGTCAGTCGATGAGTGCGTCGAATTCGCCGGTCTTGGCGCCGCGGACGAACGCCCTGATCTCCGCGGGCGTGTAGACCAGTGCGGGGCCCTCGGGGTCCCGGGAATTGCGGACGGCGATGTCGCCGCCGGGGAGCTCCGCCACCTCCACGCAGTTCCCGTCCGGGTTACTCCAACTGCTCTTGGTCCATACGACCTTCAACCGGTCCGCGGGGACGCCGTTGTAGATCGGGTGCATCCTCAACCTCCTGGAACATCGGGGACTCGTGAGCGGGGTGTCCACAGCGGCTCCGGCACGCCGTGCTCGTAGGGTCGGACCACCCTGACCGCCGTCCGCCCTGTCCCAGGACGGACGGGCTTTCGGGGGCAGTCCGTTCGTCCCCGTGCGAGCCCAAAGCGTAGTGCATGCACGTGCATACGTGATTGCATCGGTAAGTGCCTCTACGTCACCTGTGGCCGGGGCGATGGTGGAACCGCATGTCACGCCTAACGTGCCGGATCCCTCGATGGTTCGGTGTTCCAGGATTGTTGCCCACTCGTGGCCGAAGGCGGACATGAGAATGACCCGGCGGGTACGCAGGGCGTTCGCGGGGCCGCTCAGGGTATGCGGTGGGGGCGTGGTCCGGGCCTGACCGAACCGGGGGGATCGTGTGGGGGACGGAGTGGGGCGGGGCGGGCCGGAGGGTTGCTCAGCCGCCGTAGTGCTTGCGGAAGCGCTCGAGGATCTCCGTGGTGGCGCTCGGCAGTGGCGCCTGGGTGGCGAGGTGGTCCATCGTCTGCGCGTAGCGGCTCGTGTCGTCGTACTTGTCGAAGTACAGCGCGCTGTTCAGCTGCTCCAGGTAGACCACGTCGGGCAGCTGGGGCGTGGGGAACCGCAGGATGCTGAAGGGGCCGCCCGCGGCCGGGTGGCCGCCCATGGCGAACGTCGCGATCTGGATCGTGATGTTGGGCCGGCGCGACATCTCCAGAAGGTGCTCGATCTGCTCACGCATCACTTCGGCGTCCCCGTAGGGGCGGTGCAGGACCGCCTCGTCGATGACCGCCCACAGGCGCGGCGGCTCACTCTCGGGCCGGGTGAAACGCCGTTGCCGATGCATGCGCATGTTCACACGACTGGTCACGTCCTCCTCGGAGGTCGCGGTGCGGGAGAGCTGGATGACCGAGCGGGCGTACCCCTCGGTCTGGAGCAGGCCGGGTACGAACTGCACCTCGAAGGTCCGGATCACCGCCGCGGCCTCCTCCAGGCCCACGTAGACGCCGAACCACTGCGGCAACACGTCACCGTACTTGTGCCACCACCCCTGGGCGTTGGCGCTGGAGATCATCCCGACCAGCGCCTCACGCTGCTCAGGCTCCTCCACGCCGTACAGTTTCAGCAGGTCGTCCACGTCGCGGTGTTTGAAACTGACCTGGCCGAGCTCCATTCGGCTGATCTTGGCGTGGGAGGCGCGGATCGCGTATCCGGCGTCCTCCCGGGAAATGCCCTTCTCCTGGCGCAGGCGCCGCAGCTGGGTGCCGAGCAGAATGCGCAGCACGGTGGGACCACCACTGGAATTGGCCAGAAAATCCTGTGTGACCTGGTGGTTCGGCATTGGGTCGGCTGCCACTTCGCCTCCCTGGGAGTGGTTTTGGCGCGAGCGACCGCTCAGTATACCGATGTCGCTGTTCCGCGGCAGAGGGCGGATCGCGGATTTTCGGTCCCTCGCGAGTGACATGTCGGCAAACTCCGGAGATCGGGTCCGAATTCTTCGTCATGGGGCCTACCGAAAGGTACACAGCGTCCTATAGTGTTGCGCGAAAGTCGATCTGCACGTGCATCTGTGGCTTGCGTATGTAAGGAACACGTGCGTGGGGCAGGGCGCGGCGGACGCCGGACGCGCGAACCGACATCACCCGTGAGGACCGTGATGAACGCAGAGCTGATGCCCTCGGAGCTGGACACCGGGGCATCCTGGGACCGCCCTTCCCGTGTGCGGGCCCCGGAAAGGACACGGTGCGGGTGGTGGGACCCGTCGCTCGGTCGGCTCGGGATCGGCGAGAGCGCGCGCACCCCCGGCGCTGCGGCTGCCGCCTACGGGGCGGTGCCGGACTCGGTCCGGTCGGCGCGTGAGTTTGGTGTCGCGAGCCTGTCCGCCTGGGGCATGCCGGACATGGCGGAGAACCTGCGGCTGATCATCTCCGAACTGGTCGGGAACGCCTGCCGGCACGCGGTCGCCGACGACCTCCCCGCGTTGACCCGGGTTGCCCTCCAGCTCAGGTCGCTGCCCGAGCACGACGCCGTGGTGTGCATGGTCGCCGACCCCAGCCCGCACGGCCCGGTGCAGGTCGACGCACACCATTTCGCTGAGTCCGGACGTGGGCTCGGGCTGATCTCGGCTTTCAGCCGTGAATGGGGCTGGAACCCCCTGGAGGAGGAGGGAAAGGTCGTCTGGGCGATGTGCGGTTCTGATCTGTTCTGACGGCGGCCCGTGCCCCGCAGAGAACGGACAGCACCAGTGCTTCGGGAGAGTGGTCCCGCCTGGCAAGCCGAGTAGGCTGTCAATGCATGTCGGTATTTGACCGACGGCGGTAAGAAACCACCGGCCCCGAACACGGGAGTAAGGCGTGGCCGTACTGGATCCGGACCAGGAGCGCTTCCGGTGCGACGGTGTGTCCGTCGTGTACCTGAAGGGCGAGATCGACATCGCCACCGCCGAGGGCGTGTACGCCAGCCTGGCTTCGGCCGTGGTCGAGAACTGTACGGTCGTCGACCTGAGCGCGGTGGACTTCATCGACGCTTCGGGGGTCAACGCCCTGGTGGGCGCGCTCCGGGTCGCCGCCGGAGCCCAGCACCACCTCCTGATCGCGAGCCCGCCTCGGCAGCTGTGCCGGATCCTGGACGTCCTCGACCTGCACGGGTTACTACCCACCCACGCCGACGCCGAGACGGCCCGCGCCAGCCACACCGCCCACGCGATGCACTGAGCCGACTGGGACCAGACACCACCGAGGGCCGCGCGCTCCGTGAACGCGAACGGGGCGTGCGGTCCGGGGTTCGACTCCCGCACAGCACGCCCCGCTCACCGAGGGAACGTGTCCCGACCTACTCCACGGTCACGCTCTTGGCGAGGTTGCGGGGTTGGTCGACGTCATTGCCCTTGGCCAGGGCCAGCTCGCACGCGAACACCTGCATGGGGATCGTCGAGACGATCGGCTGCAGCAGGGTCGGCACCGCCGGGATCTCGATGAGCACGTCCGAGTACGGGCGCACCGACTCGTCGCCCTCCTCGGCGATCACGATGGTGCGGGCGCCGCGGGCGCGCACCTCCTGGATGTTCGACACGATCTTGTCGTGCAGCACGCTGCGGCCCTTGGGCGAGGGCACCACGACGACCACCGGCAGACCGTCCTCGATCAGCGCGATCGGGCCGTGCTTGAGCTCACCGGCGGCGAACGCCTCGGCGTGCATGTACGCCAGCTCCTTGAGCTTGAGCGCACCCTCCATCGCCACCGGGTAACCCACGTGGCGGCCGAGGAACAGCACGGTGTCGGCGTCGGCCAGCGAGCGGGCCAGCTCCCGGACCGGCTCCACCGTGTCCAGGACCTTCTCGATCTGCTCGGGCATGGTGGCCAGCTGCGCGATCACGGCGTTGATCTCGTCGCCGAACTTCATCCCGCGCACCTGGGCCAGGTACAGGCCGATCAGGTAGCAGGCGGCCAGCTGGGTGAGGAAGGTCTTGGTGGCGGCCACCCCGACCTCCGGGCCGGCGTGCGTGTACAGCACGCCGTCGGACTCACGCGGGATGGTGGACCCGTTGACGTTGCAGATCGCCAGCACACGGGCGCGCTGCTCGCGGGCGTAGCGGACCGCCATCAGGGTGTCCATGCTCTCGCCGGACTGGGAGATGGCGATGACCAGGGTCTGCTGGTCCAGGATCGGGTCGCGGTAGCGGAACTCGCTGGCGACCTCCACCTCGCAGGGGATCCGGCACCAGTGCTCGATCGCGTACTTGGCGATCAGGCCCGCGTGGTAGGACGTGCCGCACGCGATGATCACGATCTTCTCAACCGACCGCAGCTCGGCGGGGGTCAGCCGCATCTCGTCCAGGGTGAGCTGGCCGTCCACGGAGACTCGGCCCAGGAGGGTGTCGGCGACAGCCTTGGGCTGCTCGACGATCTCCTTGAGCATGAAGTAGTCGAAGCCGTCCTTCTCCGCAGCGGAGGCGTCCCAGTCGACGTGGTACTCGTGCACGTCCACGGGGTTGCCGTCGTAGTCGGTGACGACCACGGAGTCGGCGCGCAGCTCCACGACCTGGTCCTGGCCCAGCTCGACCGCTTCGCGGGTGTGGGCGATGAACGCCGCCACGTCGCTGGCCAGGAAGTTCTCGCCCTCGCCGCGGCCGACGACCAGCGGGGAGTTGCGGCGGGCCGCGACGACCAGCTCGGGGTCGTCGTTGGAGATGGCGACCAGCGTGAAGGCACCCTCAAGACGCTTGCACACGGAGCGCATGGCCCCGGGGAGGTCACCGTCGCCGCGCCGCTCCAGCTCCTTGTTGAGCAGGTGGGAGGCGACCTCGGTGTCGGTCTCGGACAGGAACTTGCAGCCCTGCTCCTCCAGCTCCAGACGGAGGGAGGCGAAGTTCTCGATGATGCCGTTGTGGACGATCGCCACCCGGTTGTCGTTGTCGACGTGGGGGTGGGCGTTCACGTCGTTGGGCGCACCGTGCGTGGCCCAACGAGTGTGGCCGATCCCCGCACCGTCACCCTCGATGGGGCGCTCTTCCAGGGCCTGGCGCAGGTTGGCGAGCTTGCCCGCTCGTTTCTCGGAGCGCAGGGTTCCCTCACCCAGCACCGCGACACCCGCGGAGTCATATCCGCGGTACTCCAACCTTGCGAGGCCGTCCACGACAACCTCAAGCGCCGGTTGCGGCCCGACGTAGCCAACGATTCCGCACATGGCCGCCAGCGTAAGCGAAAAGATGTCCGGAATCGACCAACCAGTGGTGCATACCACTGGTCGTTTTCGCAGGTAACGGTATAGACCATTTGGTGTATTGGAGGTAGACCACGCAGGTGGGAGGGGTGGACCGGTCTCTGAGTGGAACTGGTTCCGGCCGTCCGAACCTGGCCAAAAAACCTTTCACGTCGGCGGGGTGAACGTGTGGTTTCGGGCACGTTCCAGTCCCAGGTCGGACAAGGGGGGACCAGCTGCCCGGAGTGGGGGAGTGGCTCGTCTAGTGTGGTCAACCGTGTCTCACGCGACGAAGAACGGCTTCTCCTCGCCGTACGTGGAACTGGACCGCGCGGCCTGGGCCGCCCTCCGGTCCTCCACGCCCCTGTCCTTGACCGAGGCCGACCTCAGCGACCTGCGGGGTACCAACGACCCCACCTCCCTTGAGGAGGTGCGCGACATCTACCTGCCCCTGTCCCGGCTGCTCAACCTGCACGTGGGCGCCACCCAGCAGCGGCACGCCGCGGTGCGCGCCTTCCTCGGCGAGTCCGACCGGCCCTCGCCGTTCATCATCGGTGTGGCGGGCAGCGTCGCCGTGGGTAAGTCCACCACGGCCCGTCTACTGCGCTCCCTGCTCGCCCAGTGGCCCAACCACCCGGACGTCGAGCTGGTCAGTACGGACAACTTCCTCTACCCGAACGCGGTGCTCCAGTCCCGCGGCCTCATGCGCCGCAAGGGATTCCCGGAGAGCTACGACCGCCGCGCGCTCGTCCGCTTCGTCTCCGAGATGAAGGCCGGGGCGGACCGCCTGGACATCCCCGTCTACTCCCACCTGCACTACGACGTCGTTCCCGGCGAACGCCAGACCGTGCATCGCCCGGACATCCTCATCGTCGAGGGCATCAACGTCCTCCAGCCCGCCACCGCCGGTCGCCTGGCCGTCGCCGACTTCTTCGACTACTCCATCTACGTGGACGCCAAGGTCGAGAACATCCGCAGCTGGTACCTCGACCGCTTCCGCGAACTCCGCCGCACCGCCTTCTCCGACCCCCGCTCCTACTTCCACCACATGGCGACCACCATCGAGGAGAACGACGCCCTGGAGTTCGCCGCCAACACCTGGCGCACCATCAACGAGGTCAACCTGGTGGAGAACATCCGCCCCACCCGCGGCCGCGCCACCCTGGTCCTCTTCAAGGGCGACGACCACCGGGTCAGCCGTGTCCGCCTCCGCAAGACCTGACCCATCTCGCTTCCGCGAGCGGGCCCGGGGTCGGGGGCGGGGCTGGGGCGAGTACGTTGCGGCTGGTCATTCGCTGCAGAGCGAGGGTGTGAGGAGTTATCCACAGGCCGCCCCAGCCAAGGTCGCGCTGCCCCTGGTTGGCGTGTTCTTCTCGATTAGGGGGATCTTCATGTTCCGCCCGCTTCGGCATGCCCAAAAACAAACCACAGCAGCCAACAACAGCGGGGCTCCCGCTCTCCCCTTCGGCACGGACCAGCGGACCAGCGGATCGGCGGCCTGGTAGACCAGCGGACCAGCGGACCAGCGGACCAGCGGACCAGCGGACCGGCGTGAACCGGTTCGCGTGTCCCCGGCTGGGCTGCTCCCTGGGCTCCGGTTCGGCTGCCCCCTGGTGTTGTGTGGGGTTCCCCCGTTTCCCGCCGCTTGATGGTGGCCGTCTCCGCTGCGCGCGTCAAGGTCGTCGCCGTCGCGGCTTCGCCGGATCGGGGCGCTCCACCTTGACCCGCTTCGCTGCGACGGCGGTTGGCGGCTGTCGGGAAACGGGGGAGGTGTGGTCGGGGTGGCAGACGGCCCCCGAAGGGGGGCCCGACAGGCCCAAAGGGCCCAACGGCAACAGCAACAGCAACGGCCAACTGCGCGGCCTTCGGCCGGAGCCCTCCACTGGTCGGAGCCCAACGCCTAGCCGTGTCGCGGCCGGTCACTCGCCCGGACGGAAAAGCGGCAGCGAGGGCAACAGGCTCCCCACCTCTGCGCGGACAGGGCCACGTGTCGCGGCCGGTCACTCGCGCCGACGCAATAGCGGTGGCGAGGATGGGGTTCAGCGCTGTGGTGCGGGCTATGGGGAAGCCAGGGTGTCCGTAACCCGCACTGAGGGCTGTCCGCTGCTTCCGAAACCCCCTCATCCCCGGTGATCTTGCTACCAGAGGCAAGTTCGGCGCTCTCGGGTTTCGTGGTTTTCGGGGTTATGTCCACTTCTGAGTGCTTTG